>SKOL01000041.1 GCA_007120055.1 Anaerobacillus sp. | reverse complement strand
AGCGATCCGTAGTGCAATTGTTGATGACTTTCAAATGTTCATCGGGGAAGAAGAATTGGAAGATGATGTTACATTTTTAGTGATAAAAATTTTAGGAGATTAGAAAAGGGAAGAATGAAGCTTTAGAAGAGAAGGGGGACAAGGGGACAGGTCCCTTGTCCCAATCAACATGGGGGCGGTGTTTTTTATGAGTAGGAAGTAAGAGGACCGCCCTTTGTTTTCCGGACATCAGAGACGTTATTTTTGGAAAAAACGTAATTTTTGCATGGAAACGGACACCAGAAACGTTATTTCGTCGAAAAGGCACTGTTTTGGATAGATTTTTAGCAAATAAGGGCCCTGATGTCCGCGAAGTGCCTAGAGACGTGTGATTTTTGCAAAATAAGGGCTCTCATGTCCTCAACATTACTTTCACAAACAAAGTACAGGAAATAGACCGTACGTTCGTTTATTTAAGCGGACAGAACATTAGATGCAAAAAAAGAAATGGAGTATTGGCGAAATCTTTATTTTAGAGAAAAGAGTGGAGAGGAATTGCCAAAACTTTATTCATAATAATCAAATTTCTGCTACTGAGTTAAAAAAATAAAAGTGGCGTTTCCGCAACAACAGCGGAGACGCTTTTTTACATTTTTATCCCAATTAATAGCAGATTAGTGTTATTATAAAATAATGTTAGTTTGTTTATAATTTGCCAGTTTAGGAGCGACATATTATGAAAAGAATGTTAGGAATACATATATTAGTTTTGATTAAGCACTTTAAGAAGTTGTCAATGGCAGCTCCTCTTGCTTATTATTAATGGCAGTAATTTTTTTAGAATAGCAGTTTTATATAGTTAAAAAGGGAAATGTTGAAATAATATTCACGTAGGTTTCGACTATAGAGCATTTGAGTAATTTTTTGAAATAATAGATGATTAAGAGTTGAAGTTGCAGCTTATTTATGTCCACAATTTGGTAGTCATGTTAAACTAAAGGGAAGATTTTGGCTAGGTTTTTATTAATTTTTAAGGTAGTTAATAGGATGAAAGGGGATGTTGTACTCTTGAGAGAAAAGATATTTGGCCTGTTATGTTTGTTTACTATTTTTTTCATAGTATTAATTCCGATTGTTTCTGCGAAGTCACCTCTTGTAATAGATGAAGGGAAAGCGAGGGGCTATCATTACACTGTTATAAAAGAACAAAACGAATTTACATGGGAAGTTGGGTATCACAACGAAATAGCTATAATTACAGAAAATAAGGATAATAACGAAGTGTTGCAGCATTTTAGAAAAGCCGTTAACGATATTAATACAAAGATTTTTCAAATCATTGTATCGATATCGTATATTTTATTAGTGGTAACGATCACTATATTTTTCTATAAGAGGAACAAACAATTAAATAAGGGTAGTGGAGCAATTATTATCGTTTTTGCTGGGATTGGCATCATCTATGCGATCGTAAACTTTATTTATCTCAATACCGCATTTCAAGATGCAGAATATTATTATTCGATATTAACGAGTTAGAACTTACTTAGTGTCTATTAGACCTAAAATTTTGATCAAAAACGGATTCGCTTTTAAGAAGGCTTATGATGATTATCGTATAGATTAAGAAGGGTTGATTATATGGATGGGAAAAGACTAACTAGTTCAATATTGGGGATTGTATTAGCATTCATTATAATAAGATTATTTACTGGACAATTCGAGTGGTTTTTCTTTGCTTTTTTTCTATTGGCACAATAGTTGCGTTTTCACTGAGTAATATTAAGAACAACACGTAAATCAACGTAAAAGTAAATTTACATGGAGGTGTCATGATTGAAGTTGCCACACTGTTGGAATTGTAAAAATCTATTTAAATACCAGGAACTATTGTTTTTTCTTATATCAAAAAAATGTTCTAAATGTGGTAAGCAAAACTATGTAACTGCTAAAAGAAGATTGAGAAATGCTTGGTCCGGTCCGATTGCCGTTGTATTCATGTTTGCAGGGTTCTATTTATTCAATATGACTTTACCAATAGCTATTTTTTATGGATTATTTATCATATTGGTCGGGATACTGATCAGTCCGTTTACTTACGAATTTACTGGTGATGATGAAGCACTTTTTGACGACAGGACAAACAAATAGAATATTTCGCCAGTATGTATTTCGAGGGTATATAGGATGATCTTCAATTTTTGAACAAAATCAATTCGGTATATATGGCGTTTTTAGAGTTAACATTTTTTTAGGGAGGAACTTATGAAAAAAATATGGCTGGTCATTTGTTTTTTAGTGATCGCAGCGGCTTGTAATGAAATAAAAGAGGAAGCCAAAATAACGGAAAGTGATGCAGGAGAAGAAGCAAAAGTTAGCGAGGTATTACCTGAAAATGGTAAAGAAAAAGAGGTTGAAGAAAGCTACCAATTACCTGAAGTGGCGGTTGCTGATGTTCCACTTTTTAGCTTTAGAGATCAAGAGAGTCGCAAGTATGGTTTCTTCAATAAAGAAGGAGAGGTTGTGATTGAACCTCAATTTGCTTATGCAGCTGATTTTTCTGAGGGGCTCGGTTTAGTGGCGTTCGTTGAGGGAAGTGGACCTGCTGAGCATGGTTTTATTGATGTCAATGGTGAGTTAGTGATCGAACCTCAATTTAAAAGAGCGAATAGCTTTTTAAATGGCTATGCTGCTGTATTAAAAGGAGCAGAGTATGGGTACATTAACCCGCAAGGTGAAATGGTCATAATATTAGAGCATCTATCAGGCTTTCAGTTAATTGGGCATGATGATTTCTCAGATGGCGTAGCACGCTTAGGCTATAGAAAAACAAAAACAGAGTCACAACAAGAAACTGAGTATTTTGTTGCTTACATAAATACGAACGGAGAAATGGTGATTCCCCCTATCTATGAGACTGGCACTTATTTCAATGAAGGCCTCGCTTTAGTTCAGGACGAACAAACAGAATATTATATAGATACGGAAGGAAATGTCGTCATGGAATTTGATCAAGAGAAGTTTTTTCGATGTCCTTTTCAGGAAGGTTTGGCTTGTGTAACAGAAAATGGCAAGAGAGGATTTATCAATAGGGACGGAAAGATGGTCATTGAACCTCAATTTGGTCGTGTAGAGTCATTTTCAAATGGACTGGCAAGTGTGAAGAAAGGGGAGTCTTGGGGATATATCAACAATCAAGGTGAATATGTGATTGAACCTCAGTATTCTCACGCACAACCCTTTTCAGAAGGGTTAGCCTGGGTGGAAATAGAATGGAAGTGGGGCTTGATTGATCGAACGAATCAACTATTAATTGACCCGACATTTGATAATGCACTTTCTTTTCATGGTGGATTAGCTCTAGTCACTCTAGATGAGGAGTCTTGGTTTATAAACCGTAATGGAGATTTTATTTTTCCATTTAACTGAGTGAATTTCATAATTACCAAAAATGAGCCACATCAAACAATATATAGTTTGCTAATGGTTTTGACGCAACTATATACCCTACGATACATATAGAGATACAATGTGGGTATTAGTGTTAATCATATTTATAGTGCAAGGATTTTCAATTAATTATTATAAAAAACATTTAGAATGATATTGTTTTACTAGCTTTTAATAATTGATTGCTGACAGCGTTACCTGTCTAATTTGTCATACTCTGGAGGTAAATAGAATGAAAAAACATTGCTTATTAATGATGGGTGTAATACTCATGACTACTTTTTTTGTAGCGTGTGTCGGACAAGAAAAGAATAATGAGGTTGTCTTTGTTGCAACAGTCCTTGAAAAAAGTGAAACTCATTTGTTGGTAGAACCAGTAGAGGGATCTGCAGAACTAATCTCAGCTGACAAAATCATGGTTTATGTTCAAGATACAACTTTGTTACTATCTAACGATATTAATATAGCTATTAGTGATATTAAAGCGGAACAGCTAGTTGAAATTACTTATAATGGTGCAATTGCTGAAAGCTATCCAGCTCAAATCCATACATGTTATCAAATTAAATTATTAAATTAAACAAACGAGCAGAATACAATAATTAAATTTATAAAAATCGCCCTAAAAATTAGTGGCGATTTTTTATTTACCAAAAAACTAAAAAAGGTTCAGCTAAATTAAACTTTTTTTGTCTAATAGAATTGAATTGGATTTGCAGCTCATTTTTTATGTCCACAAACTGGAAAACTGATGTTAAGTGTTAAGCTAGGAGAATTCTTTAATAAAGGATACAACATTTTATAAATTAACGAAGCAGAAGAGCGTACCATGGTGAATAGTCTGGGAATAATGCGCAGTGAAAGAGAGAACAGAATGCTCACTTTGAAGCTTTGGATTTCTCTTCTTTTGTTTTAGTTGAGAAGAGAAGTTATTCGAGCGTTTGGATTACTCTTCTCTTGTTTTGAGCTAGGAAGAGGAATCATTTCGGTGTTTGGATTACTCTTCTCATGATTTGAGCTTAGAAGAGTAATTAGTCGAGCGTTTCGATTCCTCTTCTCCTGTTTTCAGCTAAGAAGAGTAATCAGTTCGTGGTTTCGATTCCTCTTTTCTTGTTTTGAACTAGGAAGAGTAATCAGTTCAACGTTTCGATTTCTCTTCTCCTGTTTTGAACTAAGAAGAGAAATTAGTCGTGTTTCAATCCAAGTTTTGCTGGCGGAATTTTTAAAATAGTGTAATGCAGGGGCACCCATCACCCTTTTACTGCACAGTTCCCCCATACTACGAACAATTAATCTTTCCTCTATTGACAATTAATAAACTAAGGTTATATACTCATATATATAACTATAAACCTATACAACTATATAGGATAACCTACTACATTTCAGAGAAGGGAGGAAGGCTGTTGGCCATTTCATTCCATGATAAGAAGCCGATTTTCATTCAAATTAAAGAGCGAATCGAGGATCAGATTGTAAAAGGGGAGTTGAAGGAGCATGATCAAATCCCTTCGACGACACAGATGGTGCAATTCTACAAGGTGAATCATCTAACTATTGCTAAAGGGATTAATTTGCTGGTGGACGAGGAGATTATTTATAAAAAAAGAGGTGTTGGGATGTTCGTTGCGGAAGGTGCAAGAGAGAAGCTGCTGGAGAATAGGAAGCTTGTTTTTGCCGATGAATATGTCCTTCCGATGATTCAGGAGGCAGAAAAGCTGGGCTTATCGGAGAGCGATATCACCGACATTATTAAGCGGTTGAAGGGAGAGAGATCATCATGAATTTTAATGTAAATGCGAAAAATGTGAATCTAAAATTTAATGAGTTTCAAGCATTGAAGGATATTTCCTTTAATCTCGAATATGGGAAAACTTACGGTTTGCTTGGGAGAAATGGTGCAGGTAAAACTAGCTTGCTTTCTTTGCTAGCTTCCTACAGAGAAGTAACCTCAGGTTCGTTAACGATTGGAGGGGAAAATCCTTTTGAAAATAGGAACATCATGCCTCATGTAGGGTTTGTATATGAGACAGATTATAGCGATGAGGATGAAACGGTGGAAAAATATTTGATCTTTGCAGAGCGCTATCGCCCACATTTTGATCGTAGTTATGCAGAAGAGCTAGCAAATCGT
>SKOL01000410.1 GCA_007120055.1 Anaerobacillus sp. | reverse complement strand
TTTCTAACTTTGGGGTACAAACATTTTTAGAGCACTTTTTAGAAATGGCTCCATCACCTACTCCAAGGAAAAGTAATGAAGGTGTGGTTGATCCACTCCATCAAAAATTCTCTGGTTTCGTATTTAAAATTCAAGCGAACATGAATCCAGCCCACCGTGATCGAATTGCCTTTTTACGAATTACATCTGGGGTTTTCAAAAAGGGAATGAACGTTAATCACGTTAGACTAGGAAAAAACATGAAATTAGCGCAACCAACCCAGTTTTTAGCACAAAGCCGAAATACCGTGGAAGAAGCTTATGCTGGCGACATCATCGGTTTATTTGATCCGGGAACGTTTCGTATCGGCGACACCCTCGTTGAAAACGGATCATTTGAATTTGATGAAATGCCACATTTCTCACCTGAACATTTTTGTGCGATTTCCGTTAAAGATGCCTTAAAGCATAAATCGTATGAAAAAGGAATTCGCCAATTAACTGAAGAAGGTGCGATCCAACTTTTTCAAACCTATCAAAAAGCCGTAGAACAACAAATTGTTGGTGTTGTTGGTGTGCTTCAATTTGAAGTATTAGAGCATCGGCTTAAATCGGAATACAAAGTTGATATTCGCCTTGAAAGGCTTCCGTTTTCTTATGCGAGATGGATTTCCGGAGAGAAAAAAGATATTGAAGCTTTTTCCAGAACACAACGAAACTTAGTAAAGGATCGTGATGATCGACTCGTTGCTTTATTTGAAAATGATTTTCAGATGCGTACTGCTGAAGGAAAGTACCCTAACATCAAATTTTATGAAAACTCATTTATAAAAGAATAAATTCAGTGTATAGAAAAAAGCGGGACCTTATCGGCCACCCGCTTTTTTTCTATATATTGTTTCGGCTCCAATTCCAAGGATAATCGCAACCACTACACTTAATGTTTCTGATAAGTGTAAAAGACGATTTAACATTAAAAATACCACTACAGTTGTAACACTAAAAACGATTAAGCCAATTAAAATTTCTTTTGTTGTCATCTTTCCTCCTAAAATTACGGATCGCCCATTAACTATTTTCCAAAATATAAATGCTTATATTTTTCAATATGATCCTTTTGTGCTTTTAAACCTGTCTTTAAATGATGGGTTACTTTAAAACCTAATTCCGAGACTACCTTTTCATTACTAATTAAAACTTGCATCTTTTCATCGCGAGGAAAGACAGATGGATCACTAGTAAGGATCTCGTAACCTTTAAACCATTCATTCGTTTTACTAGTCGACAAATTATAAATCTCGTTCTTACAATCTTTTTTTTCTCCTGCTTTAATAAGTGTATCAAGAATATCGTCAATATACAAAACATCTTCAGTAACGCGGTCAAAATCTATTTCCTTACA
The DNA here is from genome assembly GCA_007120055.1 of Anaerobacillus sp. The sequence continues at coordinate 4,187 of SKOL01000410.1, read as the reverse complement.
AGAAGCTGTTTTATTTGTAATTAATTGATGGTAAGTCATGTCTATTCTTTGCCACGGGCCGTAAATAGTAGGTAAACGAAAAATAACATAAGGCACATCTCTATCTTTACAACGTGCACTAATTAACGACTCTGCAGCCATTTTTGTTAAGCTATAAGGTGTTGTCGGATTTAATGGTGTTTTTTCAGTAACAATACCACATCGTTCTCCATATACTGCTGTCGATGACGTGTAAATAATTTTTGTTTTTTTATTACAAGCATCAATGATTTTTCCAGTTACACCGACGTTGTCTTCAATGGTCGTTCGTAATACTCCCCAATTACGATCTCTACTAGTCGCTGCTGCTAGATGGTAAACAATATCTACATCCGAAAGAAGTTGTTCTAAGTTCATATTCTCAATTTTTTCATGAATAAAACGAAATTGGGCATTCCTTCCAATGTATAAAAACTTCTCTTCACATATATCCTTTAGCCTCTCATCAATGATTCCATCAATTCCGATTACTTCATAACCACTCTCGAGAAGTCGATTACAAAGTGAAAAGCCGATAAACCCAAGCGCACCAGTAACAACTATTTTCTTCATAAAACAACTCCTCCACAAGAAAAGCGCAAGCGCCTTGGTAAGCTTTGCAGCTTCTTCGATTAACATCTTGTGCTTTATTTCATTCCATTTCTCAATTTTATGAAATAACTACCTCAATTATGATCAAAACCTCCTCTACACGATCGTAAAAGGAGGTTTTGTTATAGTGGTTTTTCATGACTTTTCAAAAATTGTATCGTTGGCTTTGCCAATCTTTGAAATGATTTTTCTTCTAGAAAAATTGATAACTCAATTTCTAATTTACTTTGATTATTAAGTTGTTCATAAGGTCTAATATGCTGTTCTAATGAGTATGGTGTTCGGTCTAAACAGTGAAGAATTTTCAGCGGTATAGGCATTGCTTTATAACTACTTGAATTCATCGATGAAAGTACGTTTTCTAATTCACATTCTTCTACATTGTAAGCTAACTTTAATTCTTTTAAAAAGCGTTTATAAAAAAGCTTATTTCTTTTTTCAGTATTAAAATAATGCATTAAATTCAAACACGGATTAATCATTACTACTGATCGAAACGAAGGTTTCATATTGGGGATCAACTTCGCAGCGATTAACGCTCCCATCCCTTCAGCAATTACATGTACTTTTTTATTCAATATTTCTTTAATCATTACTTCTTTATATAATCGTTGCATAAATCTACAGGCGTCATCACTTCCCCAATTTCTGCCGAATAAGTTAGAATAAATCACAGTATACCCTGCATCTTTCAACTGTTCAATAAATTGGTATTGATCAGGACGCTGATGCCATGAACTTGTATAATGATTCACATAATGGTTAACATCACCTATTATGAAAACCGCAAAGCCGTTTGGCTTTCTTGGTAAATGAATAACATTCCATTCTCCCCCGACCAAAAAAAATCTCTCTGTAATAGCCATAATATCTCCCTCGCAAAATTCATTCTCTTCTATACTGTATGCGAGGTTATTTTTAGTTTGTATAGGGTAGTACCTATTTTACTTATTTTCATTGTTGTCTAACTCTCGCTTTAGTTCTTCAATTCTCTCTTGACCATATGTCGTTAAGTTTTTCTCAGATTGATCTAATAATGCTTTTAGCTCTTGCTTTTTTTCCTCCAACATACAACCCTCCAAATTGTAGTTTTTATTAGTTTATGCAAAAAAGCAGTGCTCAATGCCCTTTCCAACTCTTTTTCAGACTAAACACGCATGACGGCAACCGTCACGATCTAATATGGAAAACGCGGATGACGGCTATTCCGCCACCATCTAAACACAAAATTCGGATGAGGTCCTAACCAACTAGCAACTAACCAACAAACTAACAACATACAAATAAAGCACTAAGGTAATTTTCACCTTAATGCTCTACTCACTAATTTAATTAAAACTTACTTTTATACGTCCATTTTCGATTATGGTTCGTTGTTTCTGGAAAGTGATCTCCAGCCTTTAGTTTCACTTTTTTAGGGTTTTGTACCATATCTCCTGTTTCACCAATCTCTACATATATCCCATTGTTTGGTGCTTTTTGTCCGTGATCAAATTGACGGTTTTGTCCCATTTTGTAACACTCCAATCCATTTATAATAAATTCTTTATTAATATGGATCTCTTTCTAAAGATTATTACGGAAAGTGTAAGTGGATTTAGAAAATAATTCCAATACCTACTACAAAAATAACACTATTAGCTATCTCAATTAAGCCAATTTGGACAGGTTTATATCTTTTTTGTTTTGGCATCATCCACGCTTTTAATGAACTTATTAAAAATATTAAAGCAATCATAGGCATTCCTAGCAAAACAAAAATCAATACCGTAAAGCCGTGAAATACGTTGGATTTCATTAGAAATTTTTTATTTCCGTTTTCACGAATTAATGTTTTTACATGAAACACACTAGCAGTAAAGAACATAATGTTGATCGTCATAAGTATAAAAGTGATCGTTTCAATTGTGCCACTTCCGATGTAATATGAAATAACAACTAAAAATGATAGGGCAATGATCGCACATAAATCATTGATAAATAGTCGTTCTTTTTTCAACTTTGCAAAAACAATATTAAGAATAAAGAAAGGTAGAATAAATAAGCTAATTAGAATAATTTCTGGAATAAGATATAAGACCGGAAAGGTGAAAATAGTACCAATTAATACATAAACGAATAGTGATGGCACCGCTGTTTTCAAAAGTTTCGGTTGTCTCACAAAAGTTAATAATGGAGCAGAAGCAAAGTAAAACGCTAAAACACCTATAAAAAAGAACCAATGAACCAAAGTTACTTCAGTTGCTAACATCCCGATTAAGTAAGGCACTATTAACATCGCCCACGCCCCGTGCTCTCTAGGTATAAACCATTTCATCGAAACCCCTCATTTCTATTTAAAGTGGATTTACACTTTAATGAACTTCATACTCCTTATTTAGCGCCACTAGGATGTTACACCTATTTGAGTTAAACCCTTCTCAACTAATAGTTGTAATGGATGTGGCTAATTTATTGGTATTATGAAATTCACTCACTTGTAATGTAATTTATACTTTTATTTTACTGAAAAAAGAGCCAAACCTAAGTGATTATTATCACTTATTCAAGGCATTCACATAATTGTGATATTTTACACTGTGTATATACAGTTTTCTTGTTATATTTATTCATAGAAGAAAAACCTTTATTTATTATTAAACGATTGACTGGGGTTGATTTAAATGTTAGAAGTTACATTCACATATGAAGGTGAACAACCAATATTTGAGACATTACGACCATTAAATTTTAAATATAGCGATGGGGTTTACGTTTTAAAAAATAAGGAACTACAATACACTATAACGGCTGAAAATAATGCGACTGCAAAGAAACTGGTTGTAGAGTTTTCGAAAGAATTATCGTTCGAACAATACAAACATATTCATAAAATTATTAAAGCGATTTCTGAAAACATTGTGGCCGATTTAGACGATCATTTAGCATTAATGGGTTATTTAGAAGATGGAAGTGAAGCGTATATTTATCATGGTTGGAATCAATGGCTGAAATTTCTAGAAGCTGCTAAGCACGTTTCAATGGAGGGTCAAAAGGTTCAAGTGTATGATAAACAGTTACTCATTGCTGAGGGGATTTTAGTTGATGCAGTTAAAAACGAAGCGACTAACGACGACTTTAAAGTCATCCAATGTACACTTATTTCAAAAGACGGTGAAAAATCAGTAATGGGAGAAGACCTGAAGATTATTCCGACAGGAGAATTTTAGTAGTTTTGAGTTTTGAGTATTGTTGGCAAATGCTACGTAGCCACTTATTAAGACCAGAAATTTTTCCTATCATACAAATTTTTAGGGTGACACTTTTAAAAAAGACTTTCATTTAAATTAAAAAGGCTGTCCATTAAGTGTCTGACACCAGGTACTATAGTTAGTACATAACGGTGCCTGACACTTATCGAACAGCGCTTTTTTAAATCGTACATATCTCTACTGGACAATCACCGCAATGTAAATAATCCTTTAAAAATTGAATATCTCTCACAGTGATAAAGCCTTTATCAACACTTATTATCTTATCTTTTTTCAAGTCATTTAACATTCGATTAACACTCTCAC
>SKOL01000508.1 GCA_007120055.1 Anaerobacillus sp. | reverse complement strand
AGACATTATGTAGAGTTTTTTATTATGGAGAGTATAACAAAAATCAACAGTGTTTTAGGTATTCACTCTGAAATCACTCCCCATAATCTTTCTACGTAATTACTCACATAGTGAATTCAACCAGTTCATTAAATCTCCGTCTTCATCCCATTTAGGGACAGAATCAGGAACTAAATCAATATAGGCATTTTCAATAGCTTTTCTTTTCATTTCACTATCTGCCCTTGCATACACTTCTGTTGTTGAACAATCTACATGCCCTAGAAAATCACGGATGTAAATTAAATTGACACCAGCCTGCAGCAGATGCATGGCTTTGGCGTGACGAAGAACATGCGGTGTGACAGGAAAATCAACTGCAAATAAAGTGTCTTTCTTGGCTAGTTTCACGTATTTATTTAGAATATAGGAAATACCCCATCGAGACAGTTGATGTTTCTTTTGGTTTACGAATAGATACTGGTCCGTCCTTGCGAGTACAGGCTGGTATTTCTTGACCTCCAAATACTTTGTTAGTAATTCAGTTGTCTTTCCCATAATTGGAACCTGGCGCACTTTGTTGCCTTTTCCGTGAAGGGTTATAACAGCAGGCGATGATAAACGAACGTCTTTGACCTTTATGTTAATCAATTCCTGTACCCTGGCCCCAGTATCATATAAAACGGACAATAACACACTATCCCTAAAACCTTCATAGGTTGAAGCATCTGGCTGTTTTAATAGGATCTTCATCTCTGAACCAGTCAAGTATGGAATCATTGGTTTTTGATGTTTCTTACTAGGGATTGCAAGAATTTTGTGAAGCTCATTTAAACATTCTGGTGATTCCTTCTGGGTATATCGAAAAAAGGAATGCAAAACCGCTAGTCTATGGTTGCGTGATGAAATGGTATATCCTCTTACTTCTTCTAACCATTCTAGAAAGCCTACAATTAGTTCTTTCGACATATTAACCATGCGAATTTTCTCGGGGCTCATGGCTTTCTGTTCTTCACAGAACGTCAGAAACAACTTGAATGTATCTCTATAAGAAGCTATGGTATGTGTACTGGCATTTTTCTGGCCAGGAAGATATGTTGATAGAAAATACGATAGGTACTTTGGAAAATCAGCTTCTTTCATCGTATATGCCTCCTTCAGGAATAACATCTTCGAAATCAGCTTCCGTACGACGAATGATATCTGGATATAAATCAGCCGTTAGCCGCAGGTAATACTGTGTACCTCTAAAATCAGAATGACCCATGTAAGCAGCTAGATAAGGCAGAATGTTTGTTAGTTCCTCTCCACAAAGAACCCAGCGTTTAAGACACTTGACAGCAAAGGTGTGGCGAAGGTCGTGTACTCTTGGACCGTCACTTGTATGGGATATGCCGGCTCGTTGGAGATAATCCCTGAAACGGCGATATATCGTACTTTGATCCATTCGATTACCGCTTATTGACGGAAATAGATAATCCGTATCTTTGGAATATTGATGAATTTTTTCTATCAACTCTATAATTCGGTGAGTTAGGCTAGGTGCAAGGGGAACCAATCGATCCTTATTGTTCTTCGCATGGTAAACGGTCAAAATACCTTCGGTATTATTAAAATCCTGTATTAAAAGATTTAGCGCTTCGGAGACCCGCATTCCCGTTCCATAAAGTAGTCGAAAAAATAGGGGATCAATTAAAGTTCTGTTAGTATAAAATGAGTCTTCCCATGAATCTACTACTGTGAATAACCGTGCTATTTCATACTCTGTGAAAATGTATGGAAGATGTGAACACCGCTTTTGGGGTGCGGACCTTATCTCTGGTACATAAACTTCCCTATACCCATTTCGAATTAGAAACTGTGCAAAATCACGCAGTAACCGTTCTTTAATGTAATGAGTAGAAGGTCGTTCAGAAACCGTATAAATAAAATTATCTGTCATCTGTCGAGTAAGTCGTATGCCTGAATACCCGTTATAATCATAGTACAGGTCAAACCTTTTCAAATATTTTTCCTGCACCTCGAATCGATATCCAGTCATTCGTTTTTCTTTTAAGTAAGCTAACAACATACAAGATATATCACTATGCCATGGATCTATGTTTTTCATCCCTGGAACACCTCCTCAGGATCTAAAGCACATCTTCTCAATCCATTAATGTCTATTTTAAGATAGATGCTTGTCGTATTGATGTTTTGATGTCCTAGCGTTTCTGAAATGATGGTTAGAGGAGCTTTTGTTTCAAGCATATTTCTGGCGAGTGTATTTCTTAATGAATGCATGCCGCAATGAACACCTGATGGGATGTCAATCCCGGCCGCTACCATGTATCTATGTAATTCCTTATAAAAATTTTCGTTTTCACCAAAGGCATCAAATGGTGCACGATGTCTAACAAATAGTCTGTCACACAATGTTTGTGGTCGACCATTTTTCAGATAATCAATGATTGCCCAACCGACATCATCAAGAAGAGGAAGTTCCAAAGGTTGTCCGGTTTTCTGCATAGTGATTTGTATCGTTTTTCGGGTCCAGTTCAAACTTGACAGCTTCATTCTACGTATATCGCTAACCCTCAAACCCAACCGTACAATTATCAGCAGTAGAGCGTAATCTCGCTTTCCTTTCGGCGATCCTCTGTCAATGGACTTAAGAAGCTTATGAACATCTTCAGTTTTCCACGAATGCGGTATAAAGGAATTCCGAAGGATTCTTACGTGTGGTAAAGATGAGGCAAGATCTTCTTCTATCCAACCTATATCTTTCAGGAAGGAAAAATAATTACGAAGTACATACAGAACGGTAGCAACATACTTTGGTTTATTTTTTGCATAGCCAGCTAGAAATCCAGTGATATGTAAAGCTGTAATCTCTTTAGACGAAATTACGCCTTCATTATCCAGATAATATAGCAGCTTGTGTAAGGTATTATTGTTGCATAGAATGGTTGCGTCAGCGTAGTTGCGTTCCTTGTACTCTTTCTGAAAAAGCTTATATTCCTTTTCAAAAGATGGAGGACAGACAAATGGCTGTGTATGCGGACGCATAAAAAAAGTTAAATCTCCATGATTAAGATAATAGAGTACATTTTGTACTGGTTTCAGGACTCTATTTGTTTTTCGGTCGAACCTTCCCCAAAACCCCTCCATTTCCATACCTGTTTTTTGTTTAACGAAAGTTATTGCAATTTCCTCGTTCAATTCAGTGAAGTTATTTTTCTTCATAAATTTTAGGAGACTGTTCAGTACACCCCGCTGATTTTTAATGGTGGAAATGGCATATTCTCTATCTACCATTATTTTGAGGACTGCTTCAATCGCATTTCTAATTGGCATTAAATCCATAATAAATACTCATCCTTTCATTTAAGATAGGATAAGTATGGTTTATTATGGAGAGTGTTAAGCTATAAATCCTAATAATTATAAGAAAAATGTAGATGACACTCCATAATACGTTACTCCACATAATGCCGTTTATGGGGAGCACCCCATAACAGACATAGTTATGCAACACACATGTTAAACAACGGAGCGCCACTCGAAGTAATCCAGAGTTTAATGGGCCATGAAAAAAGTGAAACAACAAAGTTATATGCACAGCTTAGCGGTAAATTAAGAAGAGAATTATATAGCAAATATTTTTGAAAAAAGTGGGAACTGAATCTGAAAAGTTCCCACTTTTTTGTAAATTGATATGTTATTATGAAATGAATTAAATTAAATGTTTTTTGCAATGTTATTTCAACTGTAACAACAGTTACGCAATGTGAAGTGCTTCACTTAAACTAACGAAGCAGGATAGTAGTCAAAAAATAGTTTTAGATAGGAAGATAATTAGGTGAGGGGGAATTTATATGGTAGAGAAGGCTAAAACAAATAGTAAAGCAGTGGTAGCTTTAACTCTTGGTATTCTTTCAATATTTATACCTGTGGTAGGAATATTACTTGGTATTATTGGAATTACCTTTTCAGTAATCGCAAAGAAAGAAATTGAGAAAACAAATGAGGATGGAAGAAACTTTGCGACATCGGGAATGATTTGTAGCGTAGTTGGGGTTATTATCCAGCTCTTCTTTGTAGTTGTAGGTATAGTTTCATTTTACTCGGCACCAGTTGCATAGTCTTCTTTAAGGAACGTGGCAGAATAGTTAAACAATTAAATAACGAAGATAGTAATCCCGTTGAAGTATTGGGGAGTTATCCAAAAATAGAGGAGGAATATTTATGTTTTTAGCTCAAGAAATGTTTTTAATTATTATTCTTTTGTTATTTTTAGTTGGTATAGTTGGCGTAGTATTACTAATCTTCTTTTGGATGAAAAGCAGTTATAGAAAAAAAGATTTAAAAATCAAAGAGCTCCAAATTGAAATTGAGGAACTAAAAGGAAATAAATAAGAAAGAGGGTTGCCTGATGTAACCTTGTGAATAATTACACTTAAAGTAACGGGTGGCGTTACTGGAACAGTGGCAGTGGCGCTTTTGTTTTAATATTAAAGCAGGTTTCCCCCAGAAAATTTGTGAGGAGGATTTATGTCTACAAAAAATGCAGCATTGTTACTTTTCATTATTTCACTATCACTTTTAATAATAATCATACTACTAAATTATATTGCTTATGCTGGGGTAATTTCGTTATGGTTCTTTATAGCGCTCTTAACAGTGGGGCTAACATTACTCTGGTCTGAAATAAAAAGTAATTCTAAAAAGAACTTTGTAGTGATAAATGTAATAATCTTAATTATTGTTCCAATCATATTTGTTCAGACAATACCAGCTTATACATACGAAGAAGGAAAATTATTAGTAACAAATAAAATTGGGGAGGAGGATAATATAAAATTTATAGAAGTTGATTATAAAACTATTCCGACAACCGATAAAAAAATTTTATTCCACATCAATCGTAATTATTATTATCAAGTTTATAGTAAAGGTGATAACATTTTTTTTACTGTGGACCCCATCACAGGTCAGGTTTTCAAACTTAACGAACGATTTTATTAAACTAACGGAGGCGATAGCGAAAGAAGCCGTCGCTGCTCCTGTTATGATTCTAACGGAAAGTTAAGATAATTATGTCAAGATAGTTAAACAGTTAAGTTTGCATTTAAAGGATGGAGTTACTTATGAGGAAAATCTTAGTTATGTTATTAATAAGTCTATTTTTTATTAGTGGTTGTGGAAACAACATTTCTGAACAAGAGGCGATAAATATTGCAGTCGAGTATGCTAATGAGGAAAGCATGTGGGAATGGGAATTCAAATCAGCAGAATCGAATGAGAACAGATGGATTGTTTATGTCCAGTTAGTAGGGGATAATGATGTGTTGGAAATAGAGTTAAACTCCATTGATGGTAAAATTGTTGGAGTAAATCAGGTAATTGAATAACAATTATCTTATTATACTAACGAGAGCGATAGTTGAGGAACTGTCGTTGCAACGGTCTTCTTACTGAAGTATTGAAGAAAAATTCTTTAATAAAGGGATGCCACTTTTTATTTAGCTATTTCGTAAAACCGAGAGGAGTGTTCTCAAATGTTAAGGAAAATATTAAATATCATTACTATCTTCTTCTTTTTATCGCTGATT
>SKOL01000727.1 GCA_007120055.1 Anaerobacillus sp. | reverse complement strand
AGTTATTTTCCCACTTAAACAGGAATATCATTAATAAAGCTAGAATTTATTATTAAACACAATTTAAGCGCTTACATCAACATATTAACTAACGCTTAATTTTTAAAGTTATCTTTCAAGATGACGGCAACTTTTAAAATACTTCGACTTTCGCAAGTAACGCATCGGGGGTCAAGCACCAAAACTTAAGAAAAGGTGGTTGGGTTATGAATTACAAATACTTATGGTTTTGTACGAGCTGTGGTTTACCTTCTGAAGTAACAAAACATATCATGCATCATTATTTTTCCAATCATACAGTCAATGTTATTTATTGTACTCATTGTAAAACAGAAAATAATATCCCCAATTATTTAAAGAAAGTAGCCAAGGAATTAAAATAAATCGGCCAATGCTAACCTGGGACGAGGAGACAGGTCAACTGTTGTCTCCTCGTCCCTTTCATGCATAACTTCTGGGAGTGACCGTGCACGAATCTATAATAATCTATATGGCAGAATATATAATAATCTATATTGCAGAAGTTCACTCGATAAAAATCGACAAATTTCAGATGGGAGCAATATAAACCATTTATAAACCATTTATGCTTAGCTGGTTTAATCATAAAAAAGGAAATTTATGAAAAAGAAATTGCGAACTCGTTTCAGCAAGCTGAAACATCGAGAAATCAGGTGGAGTCTCGACTCCACCTGATTAAAAGTTCCCACCTACGCTACGCGTTGAGGTGGGGGTCTATATCCCTTAAACCATTTAAGGATAAAAAGTGACCGAGTGCTACCAACACTCGGCCACTGCAACTACATGCCTCATGAAGTTGCTCCTGCGATTACTCGTCGCCTGCTTGCACGAAGTAACTCAGGTAGTAAGCAGGCTGACCAAAAGTGATGTATTTCTCTGAAGAAGTAACTACCTATTCCTTGGACGGGGCTAGGCGGTTACTTTTTTCTTTCTTTGACTATTATTAGAATCAATGTTATTACACTTATAAAAACTAAATTCGATTGGAGTGCTATGATCATTGCCTCGTAAAGAGTCATCATTTTTCCACCTCCCTTCTTTCGGGAGATGGCCATCCGCCCATCCGCTTTATGTAGTTGCCCCTCTAATTTATAGTAAACACCTATTCTCATTTCTACTTAACTAATAATCTATCTCACATCAGACCTTCTCACATCAGAACTTCGACAAAAACCGACAGATTTCGGGTGGTGACACTTCTAAATTAACTATCATGCCATCCTGTGAGTGCTACATTCACACATGTCCCCCTGTCCCTCCACGATATATTTATTTTCTACTATGATCCGGTTGTATCCGACCAAAGCTCCATTTTTTTTGTGTTTTATTTAACTCAGTATAAAAATATAAATATTCAGTGATTTTTTCGTTTGTATCTTTATTTCTATGTATGAAAGTGCTGTATACATCATAAATTACTGCATCTGCAGTTTCTTCATAAGCTCTTTTTTCAATTGAATCAATTGTAAACTTTGTTCCCTTAGCTTCCAAGATACTGCTCGGAATCATTCTCATGGCGTATTGTTCAGCTTGCCTTTTGGCTTGACTTGTTTGGCTATTGTAACTAATCAAAAATGAAAATAAAATAATAAATGCTAAAACACAGCCTCCTACTTTATACCAGGTTTGCTTTGACCAATTTGGTTTTTCTAGCTTAATTTTAATCTCCATTAATTTTATTCCTCCTTGGGAAAGTTCTTTCTTTACTTTTTCTTAGATGCAATTAGAAAATGAGAGTTGTTATATTTTATATTTCAATGATTTTGTTACCACCTCACGGCTAGAACTTAATAGTTACGTATTTTTTCATTCTCTCAAAATTAAAGTCTAGATATTGAATATTGGAAAAGTTACTCTATTAATTATTTCAAATAATGAATATTTTCACAATACAATTTTAAGAGGACCGTATTATTACCCAACAGAAAAGACGAGAAGCCAACAGTAAAAAAATAATAGGATCAATCATCTACCTATAAACAGAATGATTGATCCTCCCTTTTCTATATTCAAATAAGTCTATAAGTTAAGTAACTGGCATCAGAAGTTCTATCGCAAAGCGAACTCGTTTCAGCAAGCTGAAACATCGAGAAATCAGATGGAGTCTCGACTCCACCTGATTAAAAGTTCCCACCTACGCTACGCGTTGAGTTGGGGGTCTATATCCCTTAAACCATTTAAGGATAAAATGTTAGAGGCTGCTAAACAAGAAAAGAATAATACTGAAAGTTAATCGATTTATGGTTGCGCTTATGTTTTATCAATCGTGAAACACTCCTGTGAAACAAGATTTTTCGGGGCGTCACAGTGAACGAGCAAGTTGAATCCAGGTTGGACCGTAAACTCGTTCGATTTCTTGACCATCGGCATAGTAAAAGCGGGTGGCAGAATTAGGACTGTCCTTCCGCCATGTTCCTGTAAAATGCTGACCATTGGCATAAAAATCAATCGTTCCCTGTCCGACAACTTCAGGAGTCGGACGTCTGAATAAGTCCATAGGATGGTCTGTATACTGAATAATAATGTTTCTAGCCCATATTTGTTCTCCGGTGGCATCGCGATGATTACTGCCGTTAATCAAGCGTTTATAAGCTTTCTCATCTGTATCATATTGATATGTCACACGATAGTTGGGACTATATTCAATGGATATTGTATTGGCCGTTCTTCCTTGCCTACTTACATTGCCTGGACGAACGACTGTACCTGGCGAGGATGCCGCTCTATTTAAAGTTGATAAATTAACATACAAATTATGCGGCGCCCTCCGGGACGAATCTCGGTAAAAAGCTGAATGAGACAATGCATTTGTACTGCTCACCCCCCATTCATTTATTCTATTTAGGTTATCTGTACTTGCACTAGCAAAAATAAAATTAACATTATTCTCCCAAGCTAGCATAGTGCTATGTTCCCGTGCACTACGAATAGGTCCCACTTTGCTAGGAAGAGTTGAAAAGAGAGCCAAGTAACGGGTAATACGCCCTTCCACTTCATACTCGTATACGATACTTGCTTGGGATAATCCATGCTGTGGTCTCGCACTAGGGTGATTGTCAAAAACGACTCCGTATACAGGATTACGCTCCGTCTGGGGAACCTGAGCCAAAGCCTCTTCAAGGTTTTCTCGCGACATCTCTAAAAGTGCCGCAACTGTCTTGCGCTGCTCCTCTAGATTATGCCGCTCAGCTTCCATCTGAAAGCGCCGGTCTTCGATATTTTTGCGTTGATCTTCTATCGCTAATTGTTGCTCCACAGTATTCTGACGTTCATCCCGTACGGAAACAATCAACTCCGCATCGCGGTCCAAGATCCGTTTCAAATAGGCAAACCGATTGATCAGATCACCAAAATTTTCGGCTGTTAGCAAAATTTCCAGGTAAGAGTCTCCACCCTTCATGTAGGCACTCCGTACGCGGCTTGAAAATTGTTTTGTATTTTCATCCAGCCTCTCTTGAGTTTCAACTAACATGTGCTCAGTTTCTTCAAGCTCCCTCTCTATTGCTACTAGCTCTTGATCCAACTCTTCAATTCGCTTTAGTCGACTTTCGACGTCCTCATTAAGTAGCTTGATCGTTTCTTCATATTCAGCTATCTCTTCCCTAATTTCATCAACCCTTTGCTCCGGCTCTTCCGTATTGCTGTAAACACGGTGGTTTAACCCGTCGGCAATAGGGAGAAAAAACATGGCAATCAGTAGTAAAACAGTGATAAAACTACGCACTTTTATCCTTCCTTTCCGGTATGATTAAACACGTAAATATTTGCGAATTGATACAAAGCTAGCAAAGCCACTCATTAGCGTTCCGGCTACCATCAGACCTACAAAAATTGGCAAAAGTTCTGCCATGTCTGTCACAGGTTGAAAAAGAAGTATCAATGTATCCTGACTAAGGTAGGATACGAATTGAGCATATATAAGGCCCAAGATCGCAATGGCAACTATCGTCCCCATCCATCCGATCACCATTCCCTCCATTAGGAAAGGGAAACGAATATATCTGTTACTAGCACCCATGTATTTCATGATCGACACTTCATCCTGACGAGCTAATACAGAAAGACGAATGATGTTTATAATTAAAAACACCGAACCTAAAGCGATCGAAATACCTAATACTAAAAATAGAGTATTGAGACTACTAGTCATCTCCGTCAAGCGCGTAACCAATTCTGAGCCATAGTCGACCAATTCTACTTCAGGATATGCCTGAATAGCCTCTGCTACAGCAGCTATCTGTTCTGGCTCAGTCACACGAACGCGAAGCAAATCTGGCAAAGGATTATTTTCACCCTCTAACTCTCTTAATAACGATGGATCTCCCATCGTTTTGGCGAAGTCCGTTAAACCCTCTTCCTTAGAAACGAATGTATGACTGACGACCCCGTCTAGATTATCAAGCCTGTCCTCAACATCTGCTACATGAACTCCTTCGTTCAGAAAAACGCTCACTTCAACATTTGACCCAATATTATGTATAAACTGATTGACATTGACAGTCACCAACAGAAATCCACCTAAAATAACTAACGAAATAGCAATCAAGCCTGAAGTAATTACCGCAAGCCATAAATTTCTAAAGAGAGACTGAATACTTTGACGCATACAATATAAAAAAGCATATCTATTCATGACTATAGCCCCCCTGCTCGTCCCGCTTTAACTTACCGCCCTCTAGTTCAACAACACGCTTTTGCATAAGATCAACAAGATCCCAAGCATGGGTGGCAATGACAACAATTGTCCCTTCTTGATTAATTTTTTCAAACAATTTCATGATCTGTAGCGCGTTATCACGATCTAGGTTTCCTGTAGGCTCATCTGCTAAAATTAAAACAGGATCCTTCACGATGGCCCGGGCGATGCCTACCCTCTGCTGCTGTCCCCCAGAGAGTTCGCTAGGGAATGCATTTGCTCTATCAGCAAGCCCCACCTTCTCCAAAGCCTCAGGCACCTTTCTCTGAATCTCTTTCGGCGAACGTCCCAACACTTCTAAAGCAAAGGCCACATTCTCAAACACCGTTTTCTGTTTTAACAGCTTATAATCCTGGAATACCATCCCAATCCGTCGGCGATGCTCTAAAAGCTCCTTTTTTCTGTAGGTAGCAATATCCTTGTTTTCAAAATAAATGTTTCCTTTTGTCGGTAATTGCTCCCGGAATATCAATTTTATCAATGTACTTTTACCAGCACCGCTGGCACCTACTAAAAAAACAAAATCACCTGGATCGAGGTGTAAAGACATTTCTTCTAATGAAAATTCATTACTGCCATTATATAGCTTACTTACCTTTTTAATTTCAATCAATATTGTTACTCCTCTCCAACTAAACCTATATCAAATAAACAAATTCGACATATTTCCATATATTCCTTCAAAATATTTAACTTTCCTACTTTCATAGATTTTTTTATGATCCTTAAGTAAGTCCAACAGCACTTTGAAATTTTAACCATAATAACAAATAGGAGCTGTCCAAAAACAAAGTGTCAGACACCACTAGCGTTGCACAACTGTATATATAATGTATATATTCAAAAAAATTACAGTATCT
>SKOL01000381.1 GCA_007120055.1 Anaerobacillus sp. | reverse complement strand
GAGAATTCGGGGGGATGCTCTTGGAAAAAGCTCATACTGGTTCAAAAATGATTGAATTACAAAATGGTTATGTCGAGATTATTCAGCCAGAAACTGAGGTTAATCGAACTTTCGATCCAGCATTTTATCAATTTCTAGCGAAGCTTTTAGTTGAAGACAAACAAATGCAAATAAAAAATGAGAGCCGTCCTTCTAAGGATTAGGCTCTCATTTTTTTAGTTTTAATAAATATTTATTAAAGATTTTCGTCAATGTTTAATGCACTTAAATATAGGGTTAATGAATCGTTTACTTCTTTTAAGACTAATTGTATAAAATCTCCATAATCATTTTGTGTATGTGCTTTATCTAATGCTTCGTAATAAGCAATGCGGTTTTCTACTTTAATAATAATAGGTGGAAAACCATTTTTCATTAACTCTAAATTTAATAATAAGCGCGAAGTTCGCCCATTGCCGTCAATGAAAGGGTGGATTCCTACAAATATTGCATGTAACAGAGCTCCGCGTTTAACAGGATGTAAATGTGGAGCTTCTTGTTGATACCAAGCCATTAATTGTTCCATTTTTTCCTTAATAAGTACTGGGGCTGGTGGTGTATGTTTCGCTCCTGCAATAAAAACTTGTTGATCTCGATATACACCTGCATACTCGTCATCAATTCCTTTTAGTACTAATCGATGTAAGTTTTTTATTTGCCATTCTGATAAGGAATCATTTTTTTGTACGATTTCCTCTACATATGCAATTGCATCACGGTGGTTAATAACTTCTAAATGTTCACGCATCGTTTTACCGCCAACGGTAATACCTTCTAAAACAACTTTCGTTTCATTTATTGTTAAGGTGTTTCCTTCAATGGCATTAGAATTATATGTCCATTCGAGTAATAACTTTTCGCGTAAACTTTTTAATGTATACCTTGGGATAGGCCGATTAGAATCTAGAAGAGCTTTTTTTAGATCGATTTGTTCAAACAATTCTCTCACCCCACAAATGTTAATGTATGTATTTTGAGCGTTTGTTGACTTCATTAGTTACAATAATTAAACAAAAACGTGAATTTATCCTTCTTTTATTAACAATCAATATTGGAAATGTTGTAATTTTATTTTACCATAAAAAGATGTTCAAATAATTTGATCGCTTTTCTTTATAAGATGAAAACTAAGCTTAATAAAATACTCTCATTTATAAGACAACGTAGATTAATTGTAAAATAATAGGAAAAACAGCTTATAAGATTAATATACTGGAAATAAGACATTCCAAAACTAAATAGCTGATAAAAACGGTTTTGTTAAATAAATTGCGCGAAATTTTGATTTAGAAATCTAGAAAACAAAATAAGCACTCTCGGGTTAAAATCTCACCCTGAGAGTGCTTTAATTATATGTAAGTATAATCTTAAAACTATTCAGATTTTTTGTTTGCATCATTTACTGCAGACGAAATGATTGTCGCACACACGAATGAAGCGGAGTATAAATCGTTCATTTCAAATAAGAAAAATGAGGCCCTACATTCAAGAATTATCGTCATGCCGGTTCCTTACAACTTAAGAGTGACGGAAGAAGAAAAAATCTATCAAAAAATGATTAGAGATAGTGATATTGCCGATGTGCATATAGCACCACATGCCTTAAAGGTCGCAGCGATCTTTACTGTCCTTACGAGATTGAAAGAATCTAAGAAGCAAGGGGTAGATATCCTCAAAAAAATGAAGCTTTACGATGGGGAAATTGTCGAAGGATTCAATACTCAAGACGTTAAGGAACTGAAAAATGAATACCAAGATGAGGGAATGACAGGAATCGACCCACGTTATGTCATAAATCGTATTTCCTCGGCAATAATTCGCAAAGAATTAACGTCGATTAATGCGTTAGATGTTTTACGCTCTATTAAAGAAGGATTGGATCAACATGCTTCTATTTCCAAAGAAGATCGGGAACGATATATTAACTTTATTTCTGTAGCAAGAAAAGAATACGACGAAATTGCTAAAAAAGAAGTCCAAAAGGCGTTTGTTTATTCGTATGAAGAGTCTGCGAAAACACTTATGGATAACTATTTAGATAATGTTGAAGCCTATTGTAATAAAAATAAACTACGTGACCCATTAACTGGGGACGAGATGAATCCAGACGAAAAGCTTATGCGTTCGATTGAAGAACAAATCGGTATTTCTGAAAATGCGAAGAAAGCTTTCCGCGAAGAAATATTGATTCGAATTTCTGCATACGCGCGTAAAGGAAAGCGATTTGATTACCAATCACACGAGCGCTTAAGAGAAGCAATTCAAAAGAAATTGTTTGCTGATCTTAAAGACGTCGTCAAAATTACAACGTCGACAAAAACACCAGATGAAAATCAGCTCAAGAAGGTTAATGAAGTGATAGCAAGACTCATTGATCAATACGGCTACAATTCCGTATCAGCCAATGAACTCCTCCGTTATGTTGGTAGTTTACTAAACCGTTAGTAAGAAGCGGCAGCTGTTCCTACTCCGAGTAGGAAGCTGCCGCTATTTGTTACAAACCTTGGAAACTTTCTATTATTCCAATACAAAAGTAGCTAGATTTATTATACTAGAGAAGAGAGGATGGGGATTATGATGTTTACGAAAATTTTATTGGCAGCCGATGGCTCAAAGCACTCTGTTAGAGCAGCTGAAAATGCATTAGCAATCGCGAAGTCGAATGAAAAAAGTGAAATACATATTGTTTATGTGATTGATGGCTCAACATCTAAGGCTGACGTATTAAGTCACTTTGATGCTAAAACGATTACAGCGCAAAGAAAAGCAAAGCTCCGTCCTATTGAAGAAATGCTTATTAAAGAAGAGGTAGATCATCAGTTTCACATCATCCACGGAGAAGCTGGTCCATCGATTGTTAAGTATGCAAATGAAAATGAATTTGATTTAGTGGTCATTGGTAGTCGTGGTCTAAACTCCCTTCAAGAAATGGTGTTAGGGAGCGTGAGTCATAAAGTCGCTAAAAGAGTAAATTGTCCTGTGATGATCGTAAAGTAGCAGCATGAAGGGGCTGTCCCAAAACAAAGTGTCAGGCACTGTTAGGTACGAAAATATAGACGGATGTTAAATCTATACCTCTATATTTAGTAGTAACGCGTGGTGTCAGACACTTTTGGGGCACTCCCTTTTTTTGCCTAATTAGTTATTGATAAGTTTAAAAAGTTCAAAAATGGGTAAAAATTAACCATATGATTTGTTTGAATTTTCCAATAGTATGAATTTTAAATGATAACCACATATATGAGGAGGTGTTGACGTTGGAGTTAGAGCAGATGGAGAAAAGTAGGAAAAAGACAAGGTTAAAAAAAGAAATTGTTAGCTGGGCAAAAACGCTAGTAGTTGTTGTATTGTTAGTAGTAGCAATAAGAGCGTTTTTATTTACAAACTATATTGTATACGGACAATCGATGATGCCTACCATAAATGACCGTGAACGCGTGATTATAAATAAAATTGGCTATGACATCGGCGAACCCGATCGGTTTGACATGATTGTATTTCACGCAACTGAAACAACGGATTATATAAAAAGGGTCATCGGATTACCAGGAGATACAATTGAAGTTCAGGGCGACCAGCTTTATATAAATGGAGAAGTAGTTGAAGAGTTTTTTTTAAATGGAGTCTTGGATGAACACCGAAATTACCCTTATACCATGGACTTTACGTTAGAACAATTAACAGGTGAAAGGTATGTACCTGAAGATCACTTATTTGTTTTAGGAGATAATCGTCGTAACAGTATTGATAGCAGACAAATCGGCTTCGTTCCTATCGATAAAGTCGTCGGAAAAGCAGATATAACCTATTGGCCACCGAAAGCGTTCCGAGTACTAAAATAAAGAGCGAACATATATGTATCGCTCTTTTTCCTCAAATTCGTCCATTATTTTCAATTGTTTGATAACTTCTTTTTTCTCAAAATAAAATGCATGTCCATTAATTGAATTGAATAATTATCATAATTTGTTGTCAACTCTATTTGCTCTTTGCATAGGATAGAGTAAATAAGTTATTTTTCACTTCAAATTCGTTAGAAAACGTTACAGTGATATTCCGTCGAATTAATTATATGCTTGCAACCTGAAAAAAGTGATTAAAATTTAAAAAGTTTTTATGTTATGCCTAAAATTTTTTTTAAAACCGAAATGAGCGAATGTAAAGCAGATTGTCCACCATCTTCAAGTGACTATGAATAACCGATTATTTACTACAACAAGAGGAGGGGATTATGGATGAAAGGCAATAACGAGAAGAATTATGTTGTCTCCCAAGAAAACTGGTCACTTCACCGCAAAGGATATCAGGACCAACAGAGACATCAAGAAAAAGTACAGGATGCCATTAAGTCAAATTTACCAGACCTCGTTAGTGAAGAAAACATTATTATGTCCAACGGCCGTGACGTCATAAAAATCCCAATAAGATCACTAGACGAATATAAAATTAAATATAACTACGATAAAAACAAACACGTTGGTCAAGGCAACGGTAAAAGTAAAGTTGGCGATGTAGTAGCAAGAGACGGAAGTGCTAATCAACAAGGTCCAGGAAGAGGTCAAGGCGCTGGCGACAAAGCTGGTGAAGATTACTATGAAGCTGAAGTATCGATTTTAGAATTAGAAAAGATGCTCTTTCAAGAATTAGAATTACCAAACCTGCAACAAAAAGAAGAAGACAATATTGTCGTAGAACACATCGAATTCAATGACATTCGTAAAAAGGGGTTAATGGGCAATATTGATAAAAAACGCACGATCTTAACCTCATTGAAACGAAATGCCATGGTAGGAAAGCCATCGATTGCCCCTATTTACAACGATGACTTAAGGTTTAAAACATGGAATGAAATCGTCAAACCAGAATCCAAAGCCGTCGTTCTTGCGATGATGGATACATCTGGATCAATGGGCAAATGGGAAAAATATATGGCCCGCAGCTTCTTTTTCTGGATGACCCGCTTCTTACGATCAAAATACGAAACCGTCGACATTGAATTTATCGCCCACCACACAGAAGCAAAAGTCGTATCCGAAGAAGACTTTTTCTCAAAAGGCGAAAGCGGCGGAACGATTTGTTCTAGTGCCTACCGAAAAGCGTTAGAGCTCATCGAGGCCAAATACGAACCATCACGCTACAACATTTACCCGTTCCACTTTTCCGATGGCGACAACCTAACCTCCGACAACGCCCGCTGCCTAAAACTAGTCAACCAGCTCATGGAAATCTCCAGCATGTTCGGGTATGGTGAGGTGAACCAATACAACCGCCACAGTACACTCATGAATGCCTACAAAAACATCAAAGACGAACGTTTCCGCCACTATATCTTAAAGGAAAAAGGCGATGTTTATCGAGCTTTGAAGAGTTTCTTTAGGAAGGAAGAGGAGACGTTGGTTTAATAAAAGGAAAATCGCTACTGCTAGTTATGACTGGTGGTAGCTTTTTTTAATATCAGTATGGTTAGCTGCGATGTATCGGCTGAAAAATAAAGTCTCAAAATGCTTCGAGCAAGTTAGAGGCCACTCATAATTTGGTTCCTCAAAATCTTTACTGCTTTGCCTCTTAATTGTTTTGCATTTAAGGCATTAATTTTTGTCAAAATAGAATTATTAAAAAACTCTTGCAAATAATAATTAAAGCGTTTACAATAAATGTAGGTTAGGTGGTATAGACCACATGATGACCGAATGACTATTTCACAATAAAGGGGGGGAGGAAGTGTTTTCTGAAAAAATAATAAATAAAAATGATATTGTACCAATTTATCATCAATTAAAGACATTAATTAAAGAGCAAATAGAAGATAATGTTTGGTCAGTTGATGAAGTAATTCCTTCTGAAAGAGAATTAAGCGAATCTTTTGATATTAGTAGATTAACAGTAAGGCAAGCAATTAATGATTTAGTAAGTGAGGGTGTTTTGTATCGAAAGCGAGGTATAGGGACGTTTGTGGCAAAGAAGAAAATTAATCAAGTTCTTACTAAACTCTCAAGTTTTACTAGTGATATGGAAATGCGTGGGTTTAAACCTGGAGCTAAAGTATTAGATAAGTGCGTAGTTCCTTCTTCAAAAAAAATAGCCACAATTTTCAATATAGAAGAGGGAGAGAAGGTAGCTAAACTGTTTCGCTTAAGATTAGCAGATGATGAACCGATGGCATTGGAAAAATCGTTTTTGCCCGTAGAAAAGGTAGGTCCCATTTTAGGTGAATCTTTAGAAAATAAATCTTTATATAAAGAGCTTATAGAAAAGTGCAATCTTAATTTAGTTAGGGCTATCCAAACTATAGAAATTTCTTATGCTGATAAAGATGAAGCGGAGCTTCTGAACATTGAGAGTGGAACTCCTGTTTTATTAATTGAAAGAACGACTTTTTCTGATAAAGATATCCCTTTAGAGTATGTACAATCTCTTTATCGAGCTGACCGCTATAAGTTTTCAATTGAAATGAAAGCTTAAACCTTTAAACCTATAATTTTTAAAAAAAGAAAGGATTGATTATTAATGAGTTCACATTTAAAACTTTCATTCGAAATTTGGCCAAATATGCCTTGGGGGCGTCTTGAAATTGCAGGACCGGCTTCAAATAGTTGGGGGGATAAGTCTTTAGATTGGTGTGTTGAAAAGATCGCCGATTATGGCTACGAAGGTTTTGATGTCGTTTTTCCAAAAATCATGGAACTTCGCCCAAATGAATATCAAGAGCAAGTAGCAAAGGTTAAAGAAGTGATGAATAGACGCAATATTGCTTTTGCTTCAATTGGTGCCCACACTACTTTTGTAACCCCAAGACACTTTGATAGAGATAATGGGATCGCCAAATTTAAAAAGGCTATCGATGCCGCGGCTGATATGGGGGCAGAAACGGTAGTTACCCTGGTAGGTGACGGTTATTACGATCCACCTCTTTACAACTTAATGAGCCGAAAAGAAGCTTGGAACCAAGTTGTTACTGCGGTACGCGAAGTAGCAGATTATGCGAAACAGTATAATATCGATGTAAGTATTGAACTTATTCAAGGAACGATCATTAATGATATTCAATCAACTCTGAAACTCTTTGAAGAAGTAGACCGTTCAAATGTTTATTGTTGTGTCGATGTAGGAACATTTTACACTACAGTAAAACCTAAGATGCCAATCAAAGATGCAATTAAGTTATTAGGGGACCGTATTAAGGTTGTACATGTAAAAGATGAAGTAGGTTTCCCAAACATTATGCAATCACAGCACGTATGGTTTGGTGGTGGATTTGTCGACTTTACAGAAATGTCAGAGGCTCTAAAAGAAGTTGGTTACAAACATTATAACGCCGTAGAATGGGAAGCTTGGCAAGCAGGAGGCCTATTCGGAGTAGGAGAACCATCTGGCATAGGGTTAAGTGATTTTGACCGTGTTGCTGAGGAAGCCAAGGAATATTTAGAAGAACATGGATGGGGAAAACAAAAATAAATTTATTCTTTTGTAAGAATATTTCGTCAACATAGTATAAATTAAAACGAAAGATACTTAAGAAAAAGGGGGATTAACAGATGAAAGGTAAGCTTTTCTCTATTAGCACAACTATTATTCTTATGTTTATTTTAGTAGGGTGTGGTGGTCAGCAAAACGATGCAAATTCCACAATCGATGAGGGAATTACAGAAATAACTCTTTGGCATATGGAAGAACCACCAAACAGAGTTAGGGTTATTAATGAAACAATAGAAAAGTTTAATAATGCCAATCCTGAGGTTAATGTTACGGCTCAAGTACAAAGTTGGGATGATGCTTATTCACAGTTCCCAGCTGCTATTCAAGCTGGCAATGGACCAGATCTTTTATTCACACTTCCAGACTATACTACATTAATAAAAAAACTTGGTGTAGTTCAGCCAGTAGATGATATCGTAGAAAGTCTAGATGCTTCACATAATTTCATTGGGGCTTCTTTAGACCCTTATCAGTATGAAGGTCATACATGGGCAGTGCCGATGTATGGTATGGTACAAGCTTTGTGGTACCGTCAAGATATTTTTGAACAAGCTAATCTTGAAGCACCAAAAACTTGGGACGAGTTTCTTCATGCTGCAGAAACATTAACTCAAGATGGTGTACATGGTATTGCTTTACCAGCTTCTAGGTCACTTGCTACAGACCAAGTAGTATACAGTTTCTTAATTACTGCTGGAGCTAAAAGTTTAATTGATGGTGATAATAACGTAACTTTCAATACACCTGAAACTGTAAATGCTTACAGCATGTATGAAAAGTTATTACAATTTTCTCCTAATGATAGCAACACATACAGATGGGGGGAGCCACAAGCCCAGTTTAATTCAGGAAGAGCTGCTATGGCTATTGAAAAAGGACAGTACTTAGCGCCGTTTGAAGATGAATCAGGTGAAACTTCAGATAAATTAGGTATTGCGCCAATGCCTGTCGCTGAAGGTGGGGAAGAAGGAAGTATTTATTATTCTACAGGGATCATGATGCTTACTGAAGATGAAGAAAAACAACGTGCGATTAAAGAGTTTTTCACTTTCCTTTATGAGCCAGAAAACTACAGTGCCTTTATAAATGCAGAACCGGGTCTGTTTTTACCAGTTACTGAAAGTGCAATTCAATCAGAAGAATATTGGAGTCATCCGGTTATATCGAAGTATGAAGAACAAGTTCGAGTTTTATTAGAAATCTCTGAAAACGGTGCTCTTTTTGGGTTTACTGATGGAGCCGCTTCAGAGGTTGGAAAAATATCTGGACCTAACCTTTTAGCCCAGACGTTAGAACAGATGATGGCTGGGAAGTCTCCGGAAGAAGCAGTCGAATGGGGACATAACGAAATGGAACGAGCTGTCCAATAGATTAAATGGATGAGGGTGTCCAAAAACAAAGTGTTAGACACTTATGGGACACCCTCATCTCATGATAAGGAGGTACAACCTTGAAAAGAAATGCAGTTATTGATAAGTCACCTGAATTAGTTGCTACGAAAAAAGGTACGAAAAACTTTGACATGAGAAAAGTATTACCTTATCTCCTTGTGGCACCATTAGTGATTTGGATTTTAGTAACTATTTTTATTCCTCTTAGTTCAGTTGTTAAAGAAAGCTTTTATAATACAGGTTTTGTAGGAACTACTGGAGATTTTGTTGGTTTTCAAAACTACATTAATACTTTAACCTCTGGTGCTTACTGGGCATCATGGAATAAGAGTTTAATTTGGGTTTTTGGAAATATGATTATTCAAACGATACTAGCATTTTCAGTAGCTTTGTTATTAAACAATAACAAAAAAATCTCAGCAATGGCTCGTACGTGGATGATCATCCCGTGGATAACTCCGACCATTGTAGTAGCAATCTTTTGGCAATGGATACTTAATGGGTCTTATGGAATTTTAAATCACTTTCTATTAAGTATTGGAATTATTGATGCTCCTTTAAATTTAATCGGGAATTCAACTTGGTCACTATTAGTTATTATATTTATTAATTCCTGGAATTGGTTCCCTTTCTTGGCCGTAATCCTTTTAGCGGGTTTATCTGGTATTCCAAAGGAATTATACGAGGCCGCTTCAGTGGATGGAGCCAACAGAATTCAACAGTTTTTCAACGTCACACTTCCTTCCATCCAACATACTACTTTTGCTCTCGGGTTAGTTGGTACCCTTTGGATGTTTAATATTTTTGATCTTATTAACGCTTTGACTGAAGGTGGTCCAGCTGGTGCAACAACAACCGTACCTGTCCATATCTATCAGCAGGCTTTTGAGAGATATTCATTAGGAAGTGCATCAGCTATGTCAGTTATTACTGCGTTGATCATGATCATTTTCGCAATTTCATTCATAAAATTTGCATCACCAAAAGATGACTAGGGGGGAGTAAGGTGAGGTTTGTAAAAATATTATTTGTTATTTTCCTAGTATTTTTGATAGCTTTTCCATTTTATTGGGTGATAGTATCTTCATTTAAATTACCAAGTCAAATTTTACAACCTGATTTATGGCCTAAAGCTTGGACATTACAGCATTATAAAGAACTAATATATGACACACCGTATTTAACTAATCTATTTAATAGTATGATTGTTTCCTTTGGAACAATGATTATTACTATTCTCTTGGTAGTTCCTGCTTCATATGCTATTTTTCGAATGGATTTTAAAGGAAGGAAGTTCTTTTTCTATTTAATTCTTGCAACCTTTATTTTCCCAACAATGCTGCTTTTAGTTCCTGTTTACCAGTTAATGTCCAGTATCAGATTAATTGATAGTTTATGGAGTCTAATAATTATTAATGTAACTTTTGCAGCTCCTTTTGCAACGTGGTTAATGAGTGGTTTCTTTAAGAAAATCCCTCATTCATTAGATGAAGCAGCTGCTGTTGATGGAGCAGGCCAATTAAGAATCTTGTTTCAAATCATCCTACCATTGCTTGCACCAGGACTAGCTACAATTGCAATTTATTCTTTTGTAGTCTCTTGGACTGAATTTACGTTTGCATCTGTACTTATATCGAGTGAAAGTAACCAAGTATTGACTGTCGGAATGAATCAAATTATGGGTCAATATACAGTGAAGTGGGGTTGGACAACTGCAGGAGCAGTATTAACACTGTTACCGGTTTTAATACTCTTTGCCTTTATGGGTAAATACTTTGTTAGAGGTTTAACAGAAGGATCGATTAAATAGAACACAACTAAAAAACTACATTTTATTTTTTATGAATTTTGGGAGGAAGGTGAGTTAACTATGTTAGAACAGCAATATGGGGAAAAGATAAAAAACATAATTGAAGCAGTGGAAGATGAACAGAAAGCTCCAATTAAAGAAGCTGCGATATTAATTTCCGAATCGATTAAAAATGATGGTTTGCTTCATTTGTTTGGCTGTGGTCATTCGCATATTTTGGTTGAAGAGGTATTTTACCGTGCCGGTGGACTTGTACCAATTAACCCTATCTTTGAAACGAGTGCTATGTTACATGAAGGCGCTGTAAAAAGTTCTAAAATAGAACGAATGCAAGGTTACGCACCACATATTTTAAATAATTATTCATTAAATGAAGATGAAGTGATTATCATAATTTCTAACTC
Source organism: Anaerobacillus sp. (assembly GCA_007120055.1). Next base: position 6,786 of record SKOL01000381.1, on the reverse strand, counting down.
CGGTATTAACTGTTTACCGATTGAAATGGCCATTGAAGCGAAACAGAAGGGGTTAAAAGTAGTTGCAATTACTTCCAACTCTTACAAGGATCGTGAATCAAGACATCCTTCAGGAAAAAAGTTGCATGATATAGCGGATATTGTGATAGATAATATGCTTCCGTATGGTGATGCATTAGTTGAAGTTCCTGGTTCAGAAATAAAAATGGGTCCGGGTTCAACGGTAATAGGTACGTTTCTTATCAATATGGTGATAACAAGGGTTGTTGAAGAATTGAACAACTGTGATATTGAACCACCTATCTTCTTAAGCGGTAATGTTGAAGGTGGAATGGAATACAACCAAAAGTATATTGATAAGTTTAAAACTCGTGTTAAACACTTATAACATGAAAAAAGATTTTAAAAAGAAGGAGGGGAGATACCTTGAACCAAAATCAGTTAGTAATGTCTATTGATATTGGAACTACATCAGCTAAGTGTCTTGTAATCAATGAGAGCGGAAATACAATTGCTTCTGCTTCCCATGGTTATCGTCTCATAAATAGAAAGCCTTCTTGGGTTGAACAAAATCCAATAGATTGGTGGGAAGCAGTTGTCTATACTATTAAAGAATGTTTACAGAAGATCAACTGTAACGAAATAGTAGCCATTTCATTATCGGGTCATATGAGTGCTTTAGTTTTAGTAGATGAAGAGGGAGAACCCTTATACCCTAGTATTTTAATTAGTGATACTAGGTCAGTAATGCAAACTTCTTTTTTACAAAATAATTACCTTTCTAAGTTTATAGATAGTACAGGGAATCAACCACTTGATGCGTTTACGGTCTCAAAATTACTTTGGATAAAAAAAGAACTTCCGGATGTCTTATTAAGAACCAAAAAGTTTTTCTTTCCAAAAGATTTTGTTAGATTTAAACTTACTAACAAAATGGGAACAGATCCAACAGATGCAGGTAACAGTTTATTATACAATCAAAGGGTGAATGATTGGAATTGGAGTTTAATAAATGAGCTTCAACTACCAAGAAATTTATTTCCTGAAATTATAAAAACGACAGCCGTCTTTGGTTTTATAACTGAAAAAGTAGCTCAACTCACAGGTTTAAAAGAAGGAACACCGGTGGTTACCGGAGGAGCGGATATGGCCTGTAGCCAACTTGGTACTGGTGCCATCGATAACACGACTTTGGCTATTACACTGAGTACCTCAGGGCAAGTGGTAATACCGATTGCAGAGCCACACAAAGAAGGTGTTGGGAAAGTCACTTTTCATCCAGGTGCAAATGCCGATTCTATGTATTCCATGGGGTCTATCTTCACCGGAGGTTTAGGGGTTGAATGGGGCTACAAACATTTATTCAATAAAAAGGAATTAAGTAATTCCGATTATCTCGAGTTAGAAAAACTAACAAAGGAAATGGAAAATTATTCACCAGGAAGTGAAGGAGTATTATTTTTACCTTTCCTTGTTGGAAGTGGTTCCCCTTATTTTGATACAAAAGATAGAGGAGCTTGGGTCGGATTAACTTTAAATCAAAATAAATCCTTATTACTTCATGCCTTATTTGAAGGGATTACTTTCAATATTTTAGAAAGTGTAAATGTAATGAGGGGGATGGGATGTACTATCCAGAAAGTTCACCTAGGTGCGGGTGGCAGTCGTAACGCTGTATGGCGTCAAATGATTGCTGATGTATTAGGTTTAAATGTGTCACCTTTACTAACTCGTGATGGTTCCTCTCTCGGTGCAGCAATTATTGCAGCGACAGGGATTGGTATGTTTAATTCAGTTGAAGACGGAGTTAAAAAGCTAGTAAAGACAGATAATGTGATTTGCTACAATAAGGAAAAACATCAGGAGTATCAACAATTATACAAAGGTTACCTAGAGGTTTATCAAGCGTTAAATAAATACTGGAATAAAAAGCATTAATAGGTATAGAACTTCTATTATCCTGTTCACTCATTAGAGAGAAACGTTAGGAAATAATCACAATCGGATACTGACTTATAGGTTTTGTTAAGTATGTAACTTAACCTTACTCGAAACTTTTCATATCATTGCAATTCCTCTACTTTGAGGCTGTTAAATTAGGCTTGAGGTACGTTTAGGTATCCTTAGCCAAAATAAAAAAACATATACTGGTATAGACAACTATATGTTTTTTTTATTAAAATATGACAGTAACAACTCAATAATGGAGGATTGCAATGATTAACAAAAATTCACCTATACCAATATACTATCAAATTGAAGAATTATTACGTAAGCAAATAGAAGAAGGACGTTTTATAGAGGGGGATTCAATTCCTTCTGAACGGTCTTTATCAAAAGAATATGATGTAAGTAGAATGACGATTCGTCAAGCGATTAATAATTTAGTGAGCGAGGGAATTTTAGTTAGAGAAAAAGGCAAAGGGACCTTTGTAAATCAAGAGAAAATAGAAATTCCTTTAGTTAAATTATCTGGTTTTTCAGAGGATATGAAAATGCGAGGGCTAACCCCAAGTACAGAAATAATGGGACTTTCTGTTGTGGAAATAACTAAGTCAGAAAGTAGAGAAACCGGTATTGAGGAAGGAACAAAGTGCTACCGGGTATGTAGGTTACGTTTAGCAGATGGAATTCCAATGGCCTATGAAATTTTAACGTTGCCTAAAAAAATTTTTGAGAATTTAGATATAAACCATATTAGTAATTCCTTTTATCAGTATGTAGAAAAAGATCTAAAATTAAAGATAGAGGGTGCAAAGCAAACTTTAGAACCTTCTATAGCAAATGAAGAGGAAAGCGAAGTTCTTCAAATTAAAAAAGCCTCCCCTATCCTGCTTTTAAAAAGGATGAGTTATCTCGATGACGGAAGAATGTTTGAATTTGTTAAATCAATTTATCGAGGGGATCGTTATAAGTTTATAACAGAAATGAAAAGGTAGCACTTTAAAGTCTAATTTAGTAGAAGTTTATTTGTTGTATTTTAATTAATTTTTAAAACTGGCGGTGGTTAAATCTATAACTATCGCCTATATAAATTTTGGATTGTATTTTTAACATGAAATGGAGAACAAGTTATGAAAAAAGTAATAGTTTTTAGAAATGCTACTCTTTTTTCTGGAAAAGGTGTAATTCAAGAACCCTTTATTGAAATAGAGAACGGGAAAATTATTGAAATAGGTGAGGTGAAGACTCGCCATTGTACTGGGTCGGAAGAAGTTATTGAGAATAAAGCACGAATCACAATTGTCCCTGGATTTATTGATTTGCATATTCATGGCGCCGAAAATGCTGATGTAATGGATGGAACTGTAAAATCAATTGAAACATTGCAAAAGGCTCTCTTAAAAGAAGGTACCACAGCTTTTTTACCAACAACAATTACACAATCGAATGAGGAAAAACTACAGGCGTTAGTCAACATCAAGGACTATATGAATAATAAATCCTCTAGTGGTGCTGAAATTTTGGGGGTTCACTTAGAAGGACCTTTTATATCCAAAAAACGTGCTGGTGCTCAACCTTCTCAACATATTTGTGCAGCGGATTTGAACCTTTTTAAGAAGTTCCAAGATGCCTCGGGAAATTCCATTAAGCTTGTGACAATGGCTCCAGAAGAATCTGGATTTCAACTTATTGAATACTTGAGGGATAATGGAATAATTCCATCAATCGGGCATTCCGATGCTAGTTATGTGCAAGTATTAAAAGCCATAGAAAGTGGTATATGCCATGCAACACATCTTTTTAATGGCATGAGAGGCATGCATCATCGGGATATTGGTGTAGTAGGAGCTGCTTTGCTACATAAAGAGTTGAAAGCAGAGATGATAGTGGATGGAATTCACATATCGCCACCAATGGTTAAACTTGCTTATCAAAATAAGGGGCCTGAAGGGATTATACTAATCACGGATTCTATGCGTGCTAAAGGATTAAAAGGTGGTATTTATCAATTAGGTGGACAGGATGTTTTTGTTAAAGAGAACAGAGCAGAGCTGTCGAACGGTACACTTGCAGGTAGTATTTTGAAGATGAATGAAGCAATTAGAAACATGATTTCCTTCAGTGGCTGTACATTTCAAGAAGCGATTCAAATGGCTACTTTTAACCCTGCTAAACAGTTAGGAGTTTCTGATCGTAAAGGTAGTCTCGGGGTAGGAAAAGATGCTGACTTTGTAGTTTTAAACGATCGATATGAAGTGCTGCAAACATATACATTTGGAAATAAAGTTTATGGTTAAGTTAGAGGAGGTCTAGAATGAATATAATTAAAGCTAATAATTATGAAAATATGAGTAATTTAGCAGCTAATATATTGCTTGAAAAAATTATAAAAGGGCAAAAATTAGTACTAGGACTAGCAACTGGTGGAACACCCGTTGGACTCTACAATATTCTTATAAAACAGTTGAGCAAAGATAAATTATCATTGAAACACCTTCATACTGTAAATTTAGATGAATATATCGGAATACCTATAGATCACCCACAAAGCTATCACCAATTTATGGATGAAAATTTATTTAACCATATTGATATTCCTAAAAGTCAAACGCATCTTCCAAATGGAGAGGTAAGTGATTTGGAGAAAGAGTGCGAGCGATATGAGGCATTAATCGATGAGTTAGGTGGGATAGATCTTCAATTATTAGGTGTTGGCAGTAATGGTCATATTGGTTTTAATGAACCTGGTACTTCATTTGAAAGTAGAACCCATGTTGTGAAACTAGCTGCCTCAACAAGAGAAGCGAATTCTCGTTTCTTTGCGGATGAAGCTGAAGTCCCAAAAGAATCAATTACTATGGGAATCGATACGATAATGAGAAGTAAAGAAATTCTTTTGTTAGCTTCTGGCAAAGATAAAGCAGAAGCTCTGTATCAACTTATTTTAGGCAATGAAGATAAGTTCTGCCCAGTTACTGTACTTAAAAAACATCCTAATTTAACTGTAATAGCAGACAAAGATGCATTGAGTTTAGTTGATGTAAAGCAAAAAAAGTATGTTTAATTATGTCACCTAAGATTGATTTAATGTATCTCTTTATAATAATAATTTATTGACGCGTGTACATCCCGGCCAACTATACCAATACAACCGCCACAGTACACTCATGAACGCCTACAAAAACATCAAAGACGAACGCTTCCGTCACTACATTCTAAAAGAAAAAGGCGATGTTTACCGCGCCTTGAAGAGTTTCTTTAGGAAAGAAGAAGAGACGTTGGTTTAAGAGTTAATAATTAAAAATTTAAAATTAAAAATTAATAATTTTGAAGGGAAATCCCTACTGCCAGTGGAGTGCTGGTGGTGGGGATTTTTATCTATGTTATAACAATATTCTTCTATTATGAATTTTTAAGTTTTCCCAGATCAATCAAATTAGGCAGATAAGCATTGATGTTTAGCAAATAAAATTCTTTGAGTTTTAACGGTACATATTGTTGTCTTTACTTGGGAAACATTCGTTCTTTTTTGATGTGACAAAGGTAAAAAAGTTATATACTTGATAATTTTCTGCAGTGTGTTTAAATTATGGCGAAAAAATGAAGATAATTATTATCAAGTGAAATTTATTAAAGTGTTCTTTATTTTCATGAAATTATTCAAACCCTTGGTATAACAAGGTTATTTTTTATGAGTGTACATTTATACATTCAGCGAGAGCTAAGAGTGTTTGTATTTACACTCTTGAATCAATATGTTCTTTGCTAGAATTCAATTAACAAATATATGAGGAGGTAATGTTAGTGCGACGAATGTTATCAGTTTCGCTGTGTGTTATTGGTTTATTAACAATCTTAAGTGGCTGTACAGGGGAAAATCAACAAGAAAATCCAGCTGTAAACAGTGGTGTAGTAGACGAAGAATATGTTGGAGATCCAAATCCAAAATTAGTGAATGAATATTTGCAAACAGATGAAGAAGCGAAAGTACAAGAAGAGATTGTGGAGGCTATTAAAGAAGGAGAACTATTATTTGAGGGTGGTGGTCTCTCCGGCCATTAAAAATAAATTATTTTGTAAAGGTTGTGAATATATCATGGCTAATCAAGAAATATACGTTAACGAGGAAGTAGTATTAAATAAAGTTGCTATCTATACTTTTTTGCAAAAATTTTATGCAGGTCACTTAAATAAACTGAAAGAAAGTGATTGGAAAGAATTAATAAAACTAATTAATAATGAATGGGTTATTCTTTCTAATGGTGATCCAGAAAAAGTACTTCACAAATTTCATGAAGTTTCTAAAGAAGATTTAGAAGAATTAGAATATGAATTTAATCGTTTATTTGTTGGTCCTAATAGATTAGAGGCTTCTCCATATGAATCTACTTATCGTAACGATCAAAGATCATTAATGCAATTTGAAACATTGGCTGTAAGAAGGTTTTATGAAAAAGCGGGTTTGGAAGTTTCAAAGAAAAATGTTGAACCAGATGATCACTTAGCTCTTGAGCTAGAGTTCGTTTGCTATTTGTTAGAGAACAATAAAGAAAGTGATAAGTACTATAAAATGTATCAAGACTTTTTAAAAGAACATTTATTACAATGGACAGAAACTCATTGTGAGCTGGTTCGTGAAAAAACAAAGAATAATATTTTAATTGGTATTTCTTATTTATTACAAAACTTACTTTCAGAAGAAAAAATTCAACTATCTCTTAAAGGAGCATTCCTGTTAGAAGTATTTTCGGGGACTTGAAAAAAAAAGAGCCCTCTTGGTATGATACGGGGTGTCAAATCGTGCACCGAGATGACCCCTAACTTAGTTAACCAAGGAGGACT
>SKOL01000663.1 GCA_007120055.1 Anaerobacillus sp. | reverse complement strand
CGGCAGAATAATTTCTCTAATCGACTCAAATCAGGAGAAGAGAAATCCAAACGGCAGAATAATTTCTCTTCTCGACTCAAATCAAAAGAAGAGAAATCCAAAGTTTCAAAATAAGCATTCTGTTCGCCCTTCTATTACACAGTCCCCCCATACCGCGCACCATCTCCCACACTGTAAAACATTCGTCACACCTTCAAATAAAAAGAAAAACAGATAGTACAATACCACCTGCAATGTTCTCTCCTATTCAATTCCGTCTAACTACTTTCAAAAATTACATTTGTCATCAGTTAGCCTTCTTCATTTTCACACATTGGGCATGATGTGGACAAAGCGTTTCACACTTTGATAGAGCTTGGTGTATTGAACACCATGATCTTTTAGCATAATAAATTGGTACCAATGCTTCTTGGGCTTTCTTTTTGACTACTTTTGCGAGGTTGTGATTAATAAAATCTGTTAATACCAAAACCGAATCTATACCTTCTGGAATATCTCTTTTTACTTGGCGTACTTTGCGACCGTTAATATGAATAATCTCATTGATACCAAACTCCTCTAACTTGTCTGGAATATTCCCTAAATTATCCGCGCCTACAATTAATAAAGATTTCATAATGATTGTCACCTTCTTTTATCGTCGTTTTCTTATTTTCATTTTAATTGATAACGATTATCAATGTCAACACTTTATTTGAGAAGAGTTTGACAATTCAATGAATTGTCAATGAATACGTTCACTATGCAAATCGAATTATTTTTCTAATCAACAATGAATTTCATAATTCAATATTACCGCCAGTAAGTATCTTTACGTAGTTGCTTTAAGTCATCCGCAACTACATATAGCTTGACATGGCTGAATTTAAGTAATTATGAAATTCACTCAACTATTTTTTTCCTAATGTACAAATGCACACTTACATACTTTTCAACCCAATATTTCATTATTAAACTAAAAATATGGTTGACACATTTCCCCAAAACCTTTAAAGTCTTCTTTAGAATTAAATACCTCGTTAGGTGAGGCTCCTGTGCTGGAGATACGCTGCTGCCCAAAAATGTCCAAAGACGCCAATGGGTCAACAGGAACTATCGAATTAAGGTGGTTCTTAACGTAGCTGGATTTGATCCTATGCCGCACAGTGCTAAAGCTCTACGAATGGAGGAAAAAACTTCTTTGTTTTGCCTATTTGGCAAGCAAACTATTTTTGTTGTGCATTTTAAGCACCTTCATTCGTGAAGGTGTTTTTTCACGTTTAAATTATTATGGGGGTGGGGAAATGGATAGTGACTCGGATAGTAGGACAACTTCATCGGTCGTCATAAAAAACTTTATGTTAATAAAACCCACTACGAATAAGAAACTAGGAATTCCATTTCTACATCCCAGATGGCAGATGTGATGAATTCCTACTAGGAGGAAAGCATCATGGTAAAATTAGACCAACAAAATCGTAAAACTTATACGAATCAAATTATCCAGACTCTTGTGGATCAAAACATGAGTGACTTTAGAGAATTATTTTTTGAGTTACACCCAACAGATCAAATTGAGATTTTAAATTCGGTTACTAAAAAGCAAAGAAGTGCAATTTACAAGTATGTAAAGCCGGAAGAATTCGCAGAAATCTTCCAAGGCCTAGAAGTAACAAAACAAAAACTATACATCTCAGAGCTACAACAAAATTATGCAATCGACGTTATTAATAATATGCCGTATGATGATGTCGCTGACTTTTTAGCTGAACTACCAGAGGCGACTAAAGACCTTTATTTAAGTAAAATGAATAAAGAAGATTCTGAAGAAGTTATTCAATTACTGAAATACGATGACCAGACAGCTGGGGCAATCATGACGACAGAATACATTTCAGTTTCTTCTACTGATACCGTCGGAAACGTCATGGAACGTATTCGTTTAGAAGCACCAGAAGCTGAAACGATTTATTATCTATATGTGATTGATGAGCAGTTAAAATTGGTCGGAGTTCTTTCATTAAGAGATTTGATCGTTTCCCCATTAGATCAAAAAATCGAAGACGTCATGTTAACGCGAGTTCGCTCCGTTGAAACCCATACAGATCAGGAAGAAGTAGCTAGAATGATGAAAAAGTACGATTTTCTTGCCGTTCCTGTTACAGCTCAAGGAAAACTTGTCGGTATCGTTACAGTTGACGATATTATGGACGTTGTAGAAGAAGAAACAGAAGAAGATTTCGGGGAAATTTCTGCCGCTAGAGGCTCTCTAGACGCTAATATTTCTGCTTTTTCCGCAGCGAAAAAGCGCTCTCCATGGATCATTATGTTAATGTTTTTAGGGCTTGTTACAGCAGGTGTTATCGGTGAGTTTGAGGAAACACTTGAAGCAGTAATCATTCTTGCTGCATTTATCCCGCTAATTATGGATTCAGCTGGTAATACAGGTACACAGGCGTTAGCTGTTGTCGTTCGTGGCTTAGCAGTAGGAACTGTTGACCGTTCTTCCATCGGCAAATTGTTAAAGCGTGAATTTGGGACTGGTTTAATGCTCGGTGTAATTTGTGCAATTACATTATTAATCGTTGTTCCATTCCTCTATCCAGAAGGCGGTCTTATGTTAGCAGGTATTGTCGGAGTATCGTTATTTATAACACTAAGTCTTTCAACGATGGTTGGCGCAACAGTGCCATTAATTATTAATAAATTAAAAATTGATCCAGCAGTTGCATCAGGACCATTCATTACAACAATTAACGATATTATGGGGTTAATTATTTTCTTCTCGATTGCAACGGCTTTACTTGACTATTTACCGCAATAAATTTAAAAAATAAATAATGTGCTGCCCCGTAAGTAGCCACGTAGAAAAACCGCTAATATAGACGTATAGAACATTATTCGTCTATATTTTTTTAATTGAATTAAAAAAAGCCTTCCTTATAAGGAGACTCTTAACCAATCATAACTATAACTCTTTACGTTTGTTTAAGTTATTTTTTGTAATTCTAAATCACCTTTCTTCATCTTTTCTTGAATATTGATGCGATGGCTTTTAGATATAGGAATTGAATAAAATAATTTAAACTGAGCTCGTTGCTCGCAAAAAACACAACACCCTTTAAAATTTTCATCTTTTATCGGAACTATATGTGGTGCATTTAAATATTGTAGTCCTTGTTTAATATGATCCTTACAAACTAATAACAAAAAAATCCCCCCAGTAACACTATTATTTGATTCGTGTTGTACAATTCCCTCGTCGTTAATGATAATAGTAATTATTACGATTTGAATGATTTAACAGTAAATGACCACTAAAAAGGATACATTTTCTCTAATGCATCTAACTATAGTTGATTAAGAAACGCATTAGCCTAAACGCGAAATTGATAATCATTATCACTCATATATTTATATTATTCAACTTTTTTAAAATTATGTCAATCTAAAATTAAATACTTATAATTATTTTGTATAATATGTATGCAACTGAGAAATATTATCAATAATAAAAATAAAGAATGGGCAGTCGGCTAACTACCCATTCTCAAAAAAATATTACATTCCAGGTTCAAATGTTTTACAATCAGTTTCTTCCTGTTTTGAAGCTTCTTTACCTTTATGACTTACAACATAAATTTCTTCTGCAGCGCACTTGTTACCCTTTGCCCAGTACGTACAGTTACTTACTTCGCATAGTACATCTTGTGCCAAAATACTTCACCGCCATTTCTTTAAATTAGGTTGGTCAGATTGTAGTGTTATAATACTAAATTCAACCGATTAATGAGTTCCCTTTTTCAGAAATAATTTTATATGAAATGCTATTTGGTTTATAATTTGAAAAACTTGTAAAATAACCTAAATTTTAGAGAGGCTGTGCCTTAAGTGTCTGACACTTAAGGCACAGCCCTTTTACTCAATATATATAACGTTCAATAAGAAAATCCCATAGAATAAAATTATTAATTAAACGTTTAATTAAACTTTATTTATCATTGGTTTCGACAGATTAAGAAGTTCCGCTTTTCGGATGGTAATGTCACAACGTTTACCCTCCTTTTCATTTTGTAAACAAAAATGGCTTGTCGCAATAATTTCTGCGACAAGCCTATTCTTTCTAATATTTTTTTAGTAAATAACGTAACGGAATGATCGATACAATAACAAGTAATAATGCTGCCGGTGCTGCTAGATGATAAATTGCCTCTGACGCTTCAAAATAAACACGAACAGCTAACGTATCAAATCCCGGTGGTCTTAACATTAATGTTGCCGGAAGCTCTTTAATCGAGCTAACGAATACAAGTGCTCCACCTGCTAATACGCCAGGCAAGATTGTTGGTAAAATAACTTTAAACATAATTTTCCACGGTGGATAACCTAAACTTCGTGCTGCCTCATCAATTCTCGGTGATACTAGACTTAATGAAGCCTCACCTGCTTGCATTGCCTGTGGCAAGAATCGAACGACAAAGGCAAGTGCTACCATGTAAAATGTACCGTAAAGGGCTGGAATATGGTTATTAAAGATGAAAATAAACCCTAGGGCAACGATTACACCCGGTAACGCATACCCCGCATAACATAACTTATCAATAATCGTTGTGATTGTGGATGGGTACCGTGTTTTTAGATATATAATCGGTAACGCAAGTAACATACATAAAATCGCTGCAAATCCAGAGACTTTTAAGCTATTCCATGCGAATTCAAAAAACCTTTGGTCAATAGCCCCCATGCGAATACCAATATTAGACCAATACAATAGTACACTAATCGGCAATACGACTGATACAAAAAACACACCAACTACATAGATGAATGCCCACGGCTTCCATTTTCCTAGCTTTAAAATCTCTGGTTCTCTAAATGTATTTGAAGTCTGGTAATATTTATTTTTCTTACGAGTACGAGCTTCAATCCATAAGATACCAACTGTCAGGATGATTAATACTAAACTTAATACAGACGCTGAAGCTGTATCAAAGCCTGCTCTTTGGAAGTAAATAGCGGCCGTAAACGTTACGTACCTTAACATTGCAATTGCTCCAAAATCAGAAAGGACGTATAAAGAAATTAAAATTGCCCCTGCGCCAATCGCCGGTCTTAAGAATGGTAAGTTTACTTTCCAAAAAATTTGTGATGTCGTCATTCCTTGTGAACGTGCAACTTCTTCAAAGTTTCGGTTCATTTTTCTCAGTGATGCACTGGCAATTAAGTAAACGTACGGATACGTAAACATTGTTAAAACAAAGAATACGCCCCAAAAAGAATATATATTTAGTGGATAATTTCCTAAAGTATCCACGAGCCACGGTGTATCACGCCAAAGATCGCGAACCCAACCACTTGGTCCAAATACGATAATATACGTTACTGCACCTACGTACGGTGGAATAACTAATGGTAATGCAAGTAGCCACTGCCAATACTTCTGCCCAGGTAAGTCCGTTCTAACTACAATCCAAGCAAGCGTTACACCGATGATAACGGCACAGGCCGTAACGGCAAAAGTAAGTGAGAATGTATTCCATAATAGTTCAGGAATTCTCCCATCAAGAAGACGCTTCCAACGATCAACGCCAGCAAAAAGAGAACGCCACACGACATAAATAATCG
>SKOL01000697.1 GCA_007120055.1 Anaerobacillus sp. | reverse complement strand
TGATCAAAATTATGCTATATTGATTAAAAGAAAACACGAGGTGAGAGTTGTGAATTCGATTAAACGTAAATTTATTAACTACAAGAAATCGGATAAGTTGATACATATTGCAGAAACCCATATTAATAAAGATCAATCAATTGACCCTCATTATCATGATCACCTAGAGTTTTTTATTGTTACAGAAGGGGTCGTCACTCATTCAATTAACGGTATTAAGAACAGCATACGAAGTAATTCACTTCAATTTGTCTTTCCTGAAAATGTTCATGCAATTTATAATAATGCGTACTCCGAAAGTGCTACTTGGATAAACTTTGCTTTCCCAATTGACTTATTAAATAACGATTTATTAGCTATGTTCAACCATGTTTTTCCTAACACTGAAAATCGCTTAGTTAATAGTGTTCCTGTACCCCTTACCTTGATGGAATCAATTCGATTTAAGGTGAAATTGTTAACATCTGATATTGGACTTTTAGATCAAAAAATCATTTTTAACGGACTCTTTTTAGATATATTGACCATTTATTTAAAAGCGTCAATTAATCAATATAAATCCGCTCCATACTGGCTAACTAGAGCATTAGAACAATTTAAAAGAAAACAAAATTATTTAGAAGGTTTACCGAAGCTGATTGAATTATCAGGAAAGACCCAAGAACACCTTAATAGGGAAATGAAAAGGTACTACAATATGACACCTACTCAATATATTAAATCGATTAGACTTATAAAAGCTGAAAAGATACTGTTAAAAACCAACTTATCAATAGTTGAAATTTGTCATACAGTAGGATTTAATAACTTATCACACTTTAATAAATCTTTTAAAGAAAATTATGGTATTACACCTAGTGAATTTAGAAATCACCATTACATATAACTAAACACCAATTCTATATAAATAGCGTTTTATATGTAAAAGGAAACGAGGACCTTTCTAAGAAAAGGTCCTCGTTTCTACTTCATAAGTTAAAAAGTTAGGTGCCTGGCACCAGGTACCACCCGGCACCGACTACCTACTACCCTATGCAGCTTTCTTATCTTGTTTGTCTATTTGTTTTTTGTCAGAATATCCGAATGCCCAAGTAAGACCAAAAGCAACACTAAGTGCAATTAAGTTAGCTAAGATATATAACACGATTTGACCATTTAAATATAGCAATGTACCTGGAATAACCGTAATGGCCATTCCTGTTGCTTTAAGGCCAACAATTGATGCGAAGAATCCACCGGCAGCTCCACCAATTAATCCCATGATAAATGGTTTTACATAACGTAAGTTAACCCCGAAGATCGCTGGCTCAGTAATTCCTAAGAAAGCTGAAAAAGATGAAGGTAATGCTAATGCTTTTAATTTTTTACTCTTCGTCTTTAATCCTACTGCTAATGCAGCTCCCCCTTGCGCAGCAATGGCACAAGTAATAATTGCATTAAAAGGATTGTTTCCGAATCTTTCAAGAAGTTGGATCTCTAGTAAATTAAAAATGTGATGAACACCGGTAACAACGATTACCTGATGGAATAAACCAATGATTAATCCACCTAAACCTAACGGTAATTCTAGTACAAAAAGAGACGCGGTTAAAATAATTCCCTCTACAAAATGGAAGACAGGTCCAATAATGAACAATGAGATAAAAATCATTGTTAATAACGTTAAAAATGGAGTAAGAATAAGATCAAGAACTTCTGGAACCATCTTTCGTATACGTTGCTCTAATTTTGCACCGAGGATCCCGGCAATAAATGCTGGTAAGACAGAACCTTGGTAACCTAATACAGGAATAAAGCCTAAAAACATAATTGGATCAACGGCACCACCCGCTACTGCCCAAGCATTTGGTAAAGCTGGACTTACTAACATTAACCCTAATACCATACCGATGACTGGACTACCACCAAAAACTCTAAAAGTAGACCATGCAATCAGTGCTGGTAAAAATATAAAAGCGGTATCGGTTAATACTTGTGTAAATAATATGAAGTTGTCAGAAATGTGGTCGGGAGTTAAACCCAAAAAGGCTAATATTTGTTCTTGCATGACAAGACCGCGAACCCCCATAAACAAACCGGTCGCTACGAGGACTGGAATGATCGGTACAAAAATATCACCAAACGTGCGGATCATTCGTTGAAATAGATTACCAGATTTTCCTGCCTCTTTTGTCTGTTCTGATTTCGTTGAGCCGCTGATTCCTAATTTGATCACTTCATCATATATACGATTTACTGTCCCTGTTCCAAATATAACTTGTAACTGACCTGAGTTAAAAAAAGCACCTTTGACTTTAGCAACATTTTCAACTCGTTCCATTTCAATTTTTTCTTTGTCCTTTATCATAATTCTCAATCTCGTTGCACAATGAGCGACAGATAAAATATTTTCCTCTCCACCTACTGCATCAATAATTTCTTTAGCAATTTGACGATTTTCAGACATTTTATTCACTCCTTCTATTGATGTGTAATCGATTACACATTCACTAAAAAAATATGTAACCAACCAATTAATTCCTGGTGTAATCGATTACATATCTAACAAAAAATAAAAGCACTCTATGAATACCTCTTATGTAATCGATTACACACCGTTTAATAAAACTAATCATACACTATCACGAATAATAAGTCTATAGTCTGCAATAATTTTTTTTGTTTTTTTATCATTTCCATTCAGGTTGTTCAAAAGCAACTGTACTGCTGCCCGTCCCGCTTCTTCATTCTTATAATCAACCGTTGTTAAAGACGGTGTGATATAGGCAGACATTTCCGAAGCTCCTATACCGACTAATGCCATATCTTTTGGAATGCTATGGCCATTTTCCTGTAAATATTTCTTTGCGCCTATTGCTAAGCGGTCTGTTACGGCAAATACCGCTGTTGGTTTTTCCTTTGAATTTTCGATAATATTCTTCATAGAGTTATAACCAGATCCGATATCAAAAATCCCTTTTTGGACCCAACTTGAAGCAATTTGAAAACCATGTTGTTCCATTACATCTATATAGGCTTTCTTACGTAAATAGCCAACTGCAGGATCACTTTCATCAACACCAATAAAACCAATTTTTGAATGCCCCATATTAATCAGGTATGTGGTTAGCTCTTTTGCAGCGTTATAATCGTCATATATAACTGATAATGTATTAGGAATTTCTTGACCAAGGACCACAATCGGTATTTTTAATTGATTGATTTCTTTTACTAATTGATCGTTGATATTTGTCGCAACTAAAATGATCCCATCTACTTGACGACTCTTTAGCAAATTTAAATATTCGACCTCTTTATCTCGATCTAAATTGGTATTGGCTAGTAAAATTTGATAGCCTACCTTCTTTAACTCTTCATCCATACCAGAAACAATTCTACTTGATGTTTCCGTACTAATCTTTGGTAATATGACACCAACAACTTTTGACTGTTTTGTTCTTAATGCTTTGGCATATTCACTTGTGACATAGCCTGTTTCTTCAATAATCTTTAGAATTCTCTTACGAACTTCATCACTGACATAGCCTGAATTATTAAGCGCCCTTGACACTGTAGCACTTGAAACATTAGCTAGCTCAGCTATTTTTTTAATCGTAGACACCTTATCCCCCCTCCTCTTAATCTCCATCTATATTATTACAATATATGGAGAACTTCGCAAGCTCTTTCTAGGAGAATAGCTTACAGTCCAACTATTCTCATGAAAGAGATCGCTCAGTCATAATAGGCACAACGTATATCATAGACATCTACTCAAAAGGCTCGGTTCGGATCAAATCATGTAAAAAACAAGGACCACCAACGAACGGTCCTCGTTTTACTATGTATCCCCTATACTTAGGAACTGACAATAAGTTAATAAGTTAAGTGCCTAGCACCAGTCTCACCAATCTCTTCACAATATCCTCAAGGCAATCCTCTGGGACTGGGCGATTTTTTTGCTGCATAATCTCCTGTAAAAAACTCTCTTTTAATTTCAAATCGAAGAACTCGTCCCACCCAACTGTCGTACAGCGATTGATCGCTCGTAAATAATCAATCGTATTTTGATCTTCTTTCATGGCACTTCTCTCAAGAATAAGTAGAGGAGTGTTAGAAAGTACTGCTTCAGAAACTGTCCCCCAACCTGGCTTCGTAATCACAAGATCAGAAGCAGCGACAAAATGTTGCGACTCCACATATTCTTTTGGAATTGTTGTCACATTCGGTCGATCAAGCTTAAGGTTAGAGGCAAAAATAAAATGACAATCCGGGTGCTCCCAAATCGGCAACCCTTCTAACTCACGGACATCAATCTTCATCCCAAACCCAACATAAATCAACCACTTTTCTCCATTTTGAAGTAACTGATTTCTCAGCCTAGTTACCTCTTTATCATCATTTTCTCTCGCATAAAACCCAAACTCGGTCATTTCTTTTCCCCATTTCGGCTCATTACATGCCGCCAAGGAAAAATAATGATCCATCTTCTGATAAGCTTGTTTCAGAGGCTCGAGAGCTTCTTCATCAATAAGGTCTAAGTACGCAGTATACCACGTGAAATTAGAGATACCTACTGACGGGATGCCTGCAACACGAGCTGCCTCAAAAGCAATTGGAAATATATCTGAAACAACTAGGTCAACTTCTTCTTTCTGCAAATATTGAGATTCCTTATCTATTAAGTTTGGAAAACTCTCAACATATTTCTCATATTCAAGTTTCATTTTCTCTCGATCAGGCTCAATTGAATTTTCTTTGATGAAAAACCCAATATCAGTGGCTACATCACGAAAGATGACACGCTCACTTTTAAGAGCCTCTTTTAAAAATGATAAAGCATAAGAATGACATACAAGCACATTTACATCCTTATTCATTTCAAGTAATTTTCTTATCACTGCTAAGCTCCGAGTAGCATGGCCATAACCATAGTCTGAGATATAGTAAGCGATCGTTTTCATTGTTTGCTCCTTTCCAATATGCGTCTCTAAATAGTTTAATCCTTTAATGATTTAAGGGTTATAGACCCCCACCTCAACGCGTAGCGTAGGTGGGAACTTTTAATCAGATGGAGTCTCGACTCCACCTGATTTCTCGATGTTTCAGCTTGCTGAAACGAGTTCGCCTAAGTTTATAATTATTCGATAATAGTTAGGTTTGTCCTGCGAATTATTATACTTTTTTTTCGCCTTAACGGAAGAAGGGGGACTGCTAAAAACCTATGATTTGAATAAATACATAATTCCAGCAAGCGCTGGATAAATCTCGATTAACATAAGAGCGCCAATCATTTTGGATAATGATTGGCGCTCCTTTTTCGTATTCATCGGCCGTGAAACACTTCTGTGAAACAAGATTTATCGGGGCGTCACAGTGACATTTACAATATACTCATCGATCTGTGTTACATCAACATACCCGGTTTGCTGTTCTAGAGCATTTAAAGTGCCGAGTACACATCCAAACTTCAACGTGTTAACGGTGTCTTGATTATTTTTGAGCGCTACAGCTAGGCCGGCAATTGTTGCATCTCCTGACCCAACTGGGTTGACGGCACTAATTTTCGGTGGCTCGACCTTATACAAGCGGTCGTTCACTAACGCGATCGCTCCATCTGCCCCCATCGAGACAACAATGTA
>SKOL01000714.1 GCA_007120055.1 Anaerobacillus sp. | reverse complement strand
AATCTTTTAATTTTTTTGCAACGAGATTTATGATTTCCTCAGAAAATAACATTCCTGTTTTTACTGAATCTGTTCCAATGTCTTGAAAAATTGCATCTAACTGTGCTTCGATGGCTTCAATGGATTGTGGGTAAACCCCATGAACTCCTAACGTATTTTGCGCAGTTAACACCGTAATTACACTCATTCCATAAACGTCACGCTCTTGAAACGTTTTTAAATCTGCCTGGATCCCGGCACCACCACCACAGTCAGAACCAGCGATTGTTAAAGCTTTACTTACACTCATCTAATAAACTACCTCCCTTTTTGAGGATGTTCAAACACTTTTATTTAAATATTTTCTAACGAAAATCAACCACCACCGACAAATTGGACAATCTCGATCTTCATATCTTCGTATAGCTTTGTGTCTCTTCTTTGTTCAACGTTAATGATATTACCATCTACTTCAGTAACGACTAAGTTTTCATCTAAATCAAAATGTTCCACGACTTCTGCTACATTTTCTAAATGTAGTTCTTTTTTTTCACCATTAATGAAGACATTCATTAATTCGTCACCCTTTCGTTTATTTTTTGGATAAATGTTTGGCAAGTTTTCGTTACGTCACCGCTACCAACAATTTCACTAATCGCACAAATTCTCGTTGCTCCAGAATTCAACACTTGTTCAATGTTGTGAAGTTTAATCCCACCAATAGCGACAAAAGGAATCGTAATTTCATTTACGACTTCTTCAATATACTTCGTAGTAACTGGATCAACGACATCCTCTTTACTTTTTGTTGCAAAGATCGGGCCGACACCGATATAGTCAGCTCCATTTTTTTGTGCTTCTCTCGCTTCTTCAATTTGATGGGTGGAAATCCCGATAATTTTATCCTTACCAACAATTCTTCTAGCTTCTTCTAGTGGCAAATCATCCTGCCCAATATGAATACCATCTGCATCAACAGCTAATGCAACATCAATATGATCATTAATAATTAATGGAATATCATATTTCTCAGCTAAAGCTTTTAATTGTTTTGCCTTTTCAAGTACAACCTTTTTACTACTTTTTTTATCTCGTAATTGTATAATATCAACACCACCGATGATTGCCTCTTCCATTACTTCTACTAGACTTCTACCTTTATGAAATTCTTCACCGGTAATCGCATATAAACGAAAATCTTTCATAAGTATTCCTCCTAAATGTTTTGTATTTGAGTGAATTTCATAATTATCAAAAATGAGCCACATCACGCAATATATAGTTTACGAAAGGTTTTGACGCAACTATATATTGATCTTAGTGGTGAGAATAATGAATTATGAAATTCATTGATTTATAATCTTCTTACACAACTATAAAATAGCCGTAACCCAGTAGAAAAAGGATTACGGCTAGTGTTAAATAGTAAATTACTAATCGACTTTCCTACGCTGGCTTCACCCAGATCAGGTTCAAGGGTAAAAGTCTTTCCTTTTTCTCAGCCTTTGGATTAGAGGCACCCCTAGTCTATTATGCTATTTTAAATGGACTATTTATGCGAGGGAATTTCATAATTACCTAAACTGAGCCATATCATACTATATGGAGTTGCGAGCGACTTTACGCAACTACATATAGTTACTTAATGGCGATAATATTGAATGATGAAATTCATTAATAAAAGTATTTTTAAAATATTTTATATAATTATTATGACAGATAATCCTTTAATTACAAGCTTTTTGCATTGTCGACCTTTTGTTTAATTAACCAAACTCCACCGATGACACCTGCATCATTTCCTAAAGTCGCAATCGTAATTTCAGCTCCTTCGGCTACACGTGGTAATGCATAAGATTCAAAATGCTTTCTTACGTAACAAAGTAACAATTCACCTGCTTTTGAAACTCCACCACCAAGTACGATCTTCTCTGGGTTTGTTGCCATCGCTAAGTTAGCAATGGCAACGCCTAAATGGAAACTCATTTCATCAATGACATTTAATGCTAAACGGTCTTCATTTTTAGCAGCATCAAAAACATCTTTCGCTGTAAGTTTTCCTTCTCGTTTAAAAACCTCAGCAAGCACACTATCATTATTTTTCTCTACGGCCTCCGTTGCAAGACGGGCAATTCCAGTGGCCGATGCAATCGTTTCTAAACACCCTGACTTCCCGCAATTACAAGGAGCTCCTCCGGTTGTCATTGATGTAATATGGCCTATTTCACCTGCCATACCGTTAACACCGTGTAAAATGTTTCCATTAGCGATTAAGCCACCACCAACACCCGTTCCTAAAGTAACAGCTAACAAATTTTTAGAACCGTCTCCTGCGCCACGCCACATTTCTCCTAATGCTGCTAAATTTGCATCATTATCAACAACGACTGGAAGACCTGTTTCCACTTCTAAGCGGTCTTTAAGAGGGAAGTTTGTCCAACCGATATTTACCGCTCTATAAATTAGACCTGTTTCCATGTTGATAAACCCTGGCGCTCCTACACCAATCCCAGCCAACTTTTCTTTCGGCTCGTCCAATTCATCGAGCTTACCAAAAATCGACTTGCTAATATCTGTCGTTATTTGTTCCCCTTCATCTTCGCAATTCGTCGGAATTTCCCATTTTTGTTTAATTTCTCCATATGTATCGATAAAAGCCATTTTTATCGTTGTTCCACCGATATCAACACCAACAAACCAATGATTACCCATAAAAATCAACCTCTTCGTTTTAAATTTAGTTCTGTTACTCCATCAAAAAATAATAAATCGCCAAAAACATAGTATAGTAACAAATTTTGACCTTCATATATTTTACCATTATTTTTTATTTCAGCAACTACGGGGTTACCACCAATATTTGAGTAAATCATATAGCGGTCATCTACTCCTTTAAAAAAATGAATCGGAAGTGAAACAGTGAAGCCTTCATCTTTTAATTTAGTCTGCTCCATAATCTGAAAGTACGATGCCCTCAAACCGATATAAACACTTTGTCCTTCATAAATTTGAAACTCTTCTTCTATATACTGTGGCAACAGAAACGTTAGACCATCTGATATAAAGGCTCCTTTTTTAATGCAACCTTTTAAATAAGAAACTTCTGTACAATCAATGTATTTTGTTACAAATATTTGTTCTGGATTTTGTAATAATTGTTTTTTCTCTCCTATTTGACTAATTGAATAATTTTTCATTAAAACTACTCGATCACATATCTCGAACCACTCACTAGCATAACTACTAAAAACAATTACCGTAGTTTGTTTCCAAATTTTTATAAAGTTTTTAAATACAGAAATAATGGTTTGCCTTTTGCTATTGGGTAGTTCAAAAAATGGTTCTTCGATAATTAATAACTTCGGCTTAGTTAAATTTGCCCGTAATAAGCAGACAACTACCTTTTCGCGTAGTGACAAATCTTTGATTAATTTTTTAAAGCTTAGATTACAACTAATTTCCTCTGTTACTTTGCGAATATTTTCGAAAATTTCTCCTTCATCAAAACCTTTTAACTTTAACGGTAATGATAAGTAATCATACACATTATACTCTGTTTCTTCGCTTGTAAAATGATTATGAATAAAAGCTACTTGTTCACTATAATTTTTAATCTTTTTTATATTTTCGTTTTGAAAATATACAGTTCCATGAAATTCTTCATCGAACTGTAACAGTATATTTTGCAACACCTCTTTACCTTCATTAACAGGACCAGTAATAAGAAGCCATTCATTTTCATAAATGGCTAGTGAGACGTCTTTCAATTGATAGCTATGCTCTGTTTTTTTCCAAAGGTCTTTAATTAAGAGTATGGTCATTTTCATTCACCTTACTGTATTTTGTCACACTCTCTTTTAAATCAATCATGATTTTGCTTTTTTTACCTCACTAATCTCTTTTTTAATAATGAGCATTCCTTGTTGAAACGTTTTGACATCGATCATATTCCATTCATATAGTTGTTTCAGTTCAATTTCAAAAAGTTCTAAATCTCCTAAACGATCTCCAGTATAAACAAACGCTCCGCACTTCTGTAAAAATTGTCGTAAATCGTAAATTGAATTCATTCATCTTCACCTTTTTTTATATTCTTGTTCTATTGAGTGAATTTCATAATCACCGAAATTGAGCCATATCAAACTATATGTAGTTGCGAGTGGTTTAACGCACTACATATAGTTACTTAATGTTTAATATTAAATTATGATATTCATTATATTATATCAGTTTAAAAAGTCCGATGAAAAGTAGTGGTACTAATGGTAATAGAGCTAATAATTGTGAACTTCTATGACGAAAAAGAATTTGATATAACGCCATAAAACCTAAAAATGCTCCGCCAGCAAAAATAATGGTAAAAAGTATCAATAGCCACAATGTAAATTCAAGTACTGCAAGTTCCATTCCAACTAAAAAAAAGAAAATAACAAACATAGTTAATGTCACAGGTTCTTGTTTTACATAACCGAAGGCTGGGTCGTATTTCCATATTAAAAAGCCAATGAAAGCAAAACAAAATAATCCGAAGATAATACTCAATCCCGAAGCACCGATTAAACCAACCATTTTACTACCAAAAAACATTCCAATATAAGAAAATAGAAAAAAGGCTAGACCAACTACGATAAATAAAGATTGATGTGGATCGATTCTCCTTGAAACGAGTAAGCCACCAGTTGATAAACCGATTAATAAAATTGTTACAAATGCAGAAACAATTCCTAACAAGTCTCCTCGCCCCCTAATTAAAGCTTTGTATTAGTTTATGATGCAATGTTTATATTAAGGACAAGAAATATGTTAAACTGTTTTTTATCAAGGTTGGTTTGTTGGTTAGTGGCTAGTGGTTAGGACCCTCGTGCGACTTTTCATGTTAGATGGTGGTGGCAGGCAGGCCGCCATGAGGGTTTTGTATGAAAAAAAGGTGGGGGCTTTTGCGAACAAACGTCTGAGATTCGATAGAAGGTCAAGCTGAAGTGAGAGAAAGCACCCACCTTTTCCATGTTAGTAAGCGCTGCTCCTGCGGTTACTCTTCGCAATACTGCATGAAGTAAATTCTAAGATGTATCTCATGACGTAATTGAGGTCAGTAGCTTTGGTGACGTTTACGTCAATAAGGTTTGTATTTAAAAGTTTGTAGTAAAGCAACACAGTGCTTATACATATTAGAAGGAGGAAATATAGTGGGTAATAATAAATTAGAAAAAATTTTAATGCAAGGAATTCACGGAACGGTGGAAACACTTCCCGAAGAAAGAGCATTATTTTTATCTACGATTAGTGAACGAATTTATTTAGCTTTAACAAATAAACAAGTGACACATAAAGGGATGTACAAGGAAGCCGTCGATATTATGCACTCTGAAAAAAACATTCATTTATATATAAATGGTGAACTATCTTATAGTAATTATTCCAACTATATTAAAGAAGCAACAAAACATAAAGTCGCTTTTACGATCGTTAACGATGGCCATGACACTCCAATCGGCCTTGTCTTTGCTTGTGACACTGCCATCAATCATAGTGGAAAGTTCAACTTTTTTATCGAAGATGAGATTTTCGAAAAAGACATGGGGGAGTTTTGAGTTTTGAAAACCGATTGTGAATTATTCACAATCGGTTTTCGACATTTTCGACATTTT
>SKOL01000446.1 GCA_007120055.1 Anaerobacillus sp. | reverse complement strand
TTATTCCGTAAGCTTTAAAGATCACGCTGTCGATACATTTCAAGCGACACTCATGTTAGAGGCACAGTCGGAAGACCTTTATGGAGAAATTTTAGAAAAGAGTTCTAATAGTATTGGCTGTAAGCTAACACTCCATCTGGAAGGGCCACTAAAAGACATACATAGCACACCAAAATACATTCAAGATCAACTAGAAAAAAAGTGGAATTCTCGCCCAATAATTCAGCAAGAAATTAGTTTTATCTGGGATGAAGAAAGTATTTCCAATAAGTTTTTTACGAAAATCACTTTAAATTTTGACCGGAAAATTAACGAAGACCATATATCGGATTTCACGGAAATCATCTCTTTACTAATCGAATCACTGCATCTTTTAAACGAAAATGCTAATAACACTTGACGCGACATTTTATTGTTATAATGATTGAGTAATAATTTTTAAATTACATATTGCGTGTGCACATATCTAAATCTGTAAGGAGCTGAAAAAAAATGAAAGCTGTTGTTTATTATGAACACGGTAAACCTGATGTTTTACAAACTGTAGAATTACAAAGACCGTCCATTAGTGCTGACGAGATTTTAATAAAAGTAGAAGCTAGCGGAATTAATCCTGTAGATACATATTTCCGTTCGGGGGTTCGTCCCGTTGAAAGATTCCCACATATTCCCCACTTTGATTTAGGAGGAATTGTTGTCGAAGTAGGAAGTAATGTTACTAAGTGGAAAGTTGGCGACCGCGTCTGGGGAACGAATATTAAAGGGACAGCGGCTCAGTTTGTTGCTGTTGGCGAAGAAGACGTGTTTCCCCTTGCTCCCCATGTATCGACGGTCGATGGTGCTGCTTTATCTATGGCGTTTATGACTGCTCACCTCGCCTTGTTTTATCGTGCAAAGCTTGAAAAAGGTGAAAAAGTCCTTATTTTTGGTGGGGCTGGAGCTGTAGGCCATGCGGCAATTCAATTAGCAAAATCGGTGGGTGCTTACACGATTGCCACTGCTGGAAATGAAGAAAAGGCTACATTAGCTAAACAAGCTGGTGCTGATGAAGTCATACTTTATCAACAGGAAAACGTCGTTGAAAAAGTTAATGCTCTTACGAATGGAACTGGCGTAGATGTTATTATGGATGTTTCATTAAGTGAAAACATCGAACAAGACTTCCAGATGATTGCTAACGGAGGCCGAATTATTACTGTCGGATCTCCTAAAAATAATACACCAGAACTTCCATGGCGTCTATTAAATATGAAAAACGCCTCTCTTGTTGGGGTACTTTTATTTACTGTCCCTTTACAAAAGCAAATCGAAGCAGGGAAAGAAATTAGTCGACTGTTTGCAGAAAAGAAACTAACTGCTCTCGTTGGCAAAACATTTACTTGCGAACAAGCTGCAAAAGCTCATGAAGCACTAGAAGCCCATGAGTTCAATGGAAGTATCGTTATTACATTTGATTAATAAATTTTGGTGAAAGTTCACTTTCTTTAGTGTCAGACACCTCAAATTGGGAATACTCATTTTAGAGGTGATCATTATGAGTACAACTAGAGGATTACATGTAAAATGGTTTACCGAAGCCGAGGCAGTTCGCGAACCAATCGAAAATATATTAACTTGGGATTTTTTCTTACTAACAATCGTGATTGCCATTGTTTTAGCTCTTTTACCGCAAATCATTCCTGCATTAATGAAGTTAAAAATTGTTAAAGCTTTCGATAAAAAGATCGCTCGTTTCGAACCTTATACAGGGCGTATTTTAAAATATGGAACAGCTATTGCAATTTTCATTCAATTATTATGGAACTCAATTTTAGCACCTGAAATTGAACTCACAACCTTTCGATTAATTGTTGGAATTGCAATTATAGTGTTGCTTTTAATTCCACACCACATTGCTACAAAAATAGCTGCAGTTGCAATTGTTGTTGTGTTTTTTGATGCTTTGATTGCTATTGGCTGGTTTCACATTTTAGATTATGCCTTTTACTTAGCAATTGCTTTTGCACTATTCTTACAAAGTACAAAGTGGGAACGACTTGGAATGCCTGCGCTTTATTTAGGAACAGGTCTCTCTCTTTGCTGGGTCGCAGTTGAAAAATGGGTTTATCAGGAAATGAGTATTGATATTATTTTTAACCATGGTGTACCGACATTTGGTTTTGATGCAGCGACATTTGTATTACTTAGTGCATTTATCGAATTTGTCGTTGGTTATCTGCTCGTCGTAGGGGTTTTAAATCGGTTGCTAGCCCTTGTATTAACCCTCATTTTTATTAGTACGACGATGTTGTTTGGCCTGCTGGAAATCATCGGTCACTTTATGATCCATATCATCTTAATTACGTTTATTATTGAAAATACTAGTTTTTATAACCCACCGGTACAAATGCATACACGAAAAATAGATCAATTTATTTTTATATTTCTTAATTTCATTTTTGTATTAGCAACGATTTTATTGATTTATTATCGTTTTGCGTAGTGATGCGAAAAATTTTGAGCAAGACAGTTGACGAATTTCACTAGATGATTATAATATAAAGTAACAAAAGTTGATGGTCGTATATCGCCCATCTTTCTTTTGAATTAATTGGTCAAAGAAAGTCAAAGTCAATAGAATAATTTCTATTGTTTTTTATTAAACTAATGGTCAAAGTTAGTCAAACAGTATATTCAATAATTATTATTTTCAGTGGCTAAAGCGACGAAAGTCAGTAGCTAGAGTTAGGATGAGTTCTCTCATCTTTTTTAATAGTTAATTGATCAAATATAGTCAAAGTCAGTAAATTATTTAAAGGAGGAATTTATTATGATTTGTGAAAAATGCCAAAAAAAACAAGCTAACGTTCAAATGGTCATGAATGTTAACCATCAAGAAAAACATATTAAGCTTTGTTCAGAATGCTACCGCAAAATGAAACAACCATTTAATCACCAATTCGGATCTTTTGATGATATTTTCAAGCAAATGTTTTCAAATTCTAATTTTCACCAAAGCGGTTTTAATGAGCAACATGCAAATCAGGTCCAAACTCAAAATACAAGCGGAGGTGGTGGTGGCGGCTTCTTAGATCAACACGGACGTAATTTAACGGAAGAAGCTAGACAAGGAAGAATCGATGCTGTGATCGGACGCGACAAAGAAGTGGAACGTCTAATCGAAGTACTCAACCGACGCACAAAAAATAACCCTGTTTTAATTGGTGAAGCCGGTGTCGGTAAAACAGCAATCGTTGAAGGCTTTGCTCTTAAAATTACTGAAGGAAAAGTTCCTGCGAAATTAAGAAATAAAGAAGTATACACATTAGAGATGAACTCTCTAGTTGCCGGAACTAGCTATCGCGGACAGTTTGAAGAAAAAATGAAACAACTCATTGAAGAATTACAACAACGTGAAAATGTAATCCTGTTTATTGATGAACTGCATATGGTCATTGGTGCTGGAAGTTCTTCTGAAGGGTCAATGGATGCCGGAAATATTTTAAAACCAGCGCTAGCTCGTGGCGACTTACAAATTGTTGGAGCAACAACACTCAAAGAGTATCGCCTGATCGAAAAAGACCCTGCACTAGAGCGTCGCTTCCAACCGATTACTGTCAAAGAACCTTCGGCCGATGAGGCTTTTGAAATTTTAAAAGGGATTCGCCCAATTTATGAAAGCTACCATGAGGTAAAATATTCAGATGACGTTTTAAAAGCGTGTGTCAATTTATCACAACGCTACATTCAAGATCGTTTTTTACCTGACAAAGCCATTGATCTCATGGATGAAGCAGGTTCAAAATTAAATTTAGTTCAAAGCCATTCTGATAAAGAGCATATTCAAGTTCGCCTTGGTGAAATTGTCGAGGAGAAACAAGAAGCAACGAAAAATGAACAATATGAAAAAGCAGCAAAACTTCGGGATGAAGAAATCGAGCTTCAAGAAAGGTTGAAGACGGCTCCAGTTGAGACGAAGGAAGTCAATGTGTCGCATATCGAAAAAATTATTGAAAAGCAAACAGGCATACCTGTAAGTAAGCTTAACGAAAGTGAACAATCGAAATTAAAAGATTTACAATCACGGTTAGCTAAAAAAGTTATTGGGCAAGAAAATGCTGTTGAAAAAGTAGCAAAAGCTGTACGTCGTGGTCGCGCTGGCTTAAAATCTAAACAGCGCCCTACAGCTTCATTCCTTTTTGTCGGACCGACTGGAACAGGTAAAACGGAGCTAACCAAAACACTAGCTGAAGAGTTGTTTGGAAGTAAAGAGGCTATGATTCGATTAGACATGAGTGAGTACATGGAAAAGCACTCCGTCTCCAAATTAATAGGCTCACCTCCAGGTTATGTCGGGCACGAAGAAGCTGGACAATTAACGGAACAAGTTCGTCGCAACCCATATACAATCGTCTTGTTAGATGAAGTCGAAAAAGCACACCCTGACGTCACGAATATGTTTTTACAGATCATGGAAGACGGTCGCTTAACTGATAGCCAAGGAAGAGTTGTAAGCTTTAAAGAAACAGTAATTATTATGACGTCTAACGCTGGCGTTCAGCATAAAAAGAAGAGCGCACTCGGATTTGGAGCAACAGAAAATGTAGATTATTCAAGTGTACTAGAAACATTGGCAGACTACTTTAGACCTGAGTTTTTAAACCGCTTTGACGCTATTATTGAATTTAACCACCTTGAAAAAGAAGAGCTGACGAAAATCGTCGACATTCTGCTCGTTGATTTAATGAACACTCTTCGTGAGCAAGGGATTAAGTTGGAAATTAATGATGACGCTAAGAAAAAACTTGCCGAGCTTGGATATAGCCCTGCATTTGGTGCCCGTCCTTTACGCCGCGTTATCCAAGAAAAAATCGAAGATCAAATTACAGATTTGATCATTGATGAAGTGGACGTTGAAAGTGTGAGTGTGTATGTTGAGGAAGGGAACCTAATAGTTCAGGGGAGTTAATGAGTTGGTAGAGTGAAAAAACTTTAATTCGCATTGTAAAAAGCACGAAGAGCAGTTTTCTTCGTGCTTTTTTATTTTTCATACACCTTATTAAACACTAAGCGTTAGTGGAATAAACAGTAATTATCTTTATTATGCGCCGCATTCTGATCTTAACAAATAAAATTTGATTAACTTAATACTAAGAGTCTGTCTAAAAGTGGGGTGCAAGTTAAATTCTATTTATCGCAAGAAAAACATGCCTTTTCGCAAGATAAATCTAATAATCGCAAATAAAACCGAATTAACTCAATAAAAAAATCATACGATCGCCACTCCAGCGCTCCTATTTTTGATTCATTTCAAATCTTTTGGTCTTTTCACAGCGGATATCTATTACAATTGTTTTAACGAAACTAATTTTAAATAATCGATTTTAAAAAGAGAGGTAATGCTATGTACAGATTGTATTGCAGGTTGTATCAACTCACTTTTAAAATAGCTGCTCGTTTTTTACCGTGGCGAAAACCGCAATTATTAGAAGGAGAAAACAGCTTAATTAAATTACCACCTCTCATAAAAAACAAAGCAATAGATAGTGTTTTGATCGTAACAGATAAGGGGATTACCTCACTTGGGTTATTAGATCGATTACTGGAAGGATTAGCAAATATAGGGATAACCTATTTTGTGTATGATAA
>SKOL01000062.1 GCA_007120055.1 Anaerobacillus sp. | reverse complement strand
TCTCATTTACATTACGTGCCGGTGGAGCGTTTATTCCATATATTATCGGTCACTTCTGGGAACGAGCAACCGCAGCAGGAAGTATGGTTTCATTAATTTTAGGTAGTATCACGGTAATATTAGCAGAACGCGGAATCATTAACTTATTCGGATTAGACCCAATATACCCTGCGTTAATTATTAGTGCCATTTCTTTCTATGTCGTTTCAATAATGACAAGTAAGCCTAACCAAAACAATTCCATTAATCTTAATGATAATAAGATAGGATAGGGTTTACTGGGATTACTGGTGCCGATTACTGGTGCCAGGCACTTAACTTATTAACTTATTGACTTATTGACTTACGAAGCTGTCCTGATGAGAGAAAACTTTCATCAGGACGGCTTTTCATCTCCAATAGGAGGATGGTCAGTAAATCTCAGCAGATAAAAGAGCCACAATCATTATGTAAAGAAATGATTGTGGCTCTATTTATACTTTAAGCATGTATTTAGCATGGTCCATGGCATCATTTAGCATAGCAAATAAAGGTTCATTGATTTTCGCTTTATTAGCCACGTCAGTTACTTCTTTAATGATGTGCAGTAATTGAATAACGATTTTCTCGATCGCCTTCGTGTCATCATTAGAAAAACCACTGAGTAAGGCATTAAACCGGTTCATTTTGTTTTTCAACATAGCAAGCAAAGGTTCATTTTCTTCCTGTTTGACTATTAATCTTGCGATCTCGATCAATGTATCGAGTAAGTGGAGGTAAAATTCTCTTAATATTTTACTAGAATAATTATTTTCCCGAACTTTATTTTCTAACTCACTAAGCGATATTCGGATATTCCTGACAGTTAGAAATAGTTCCAATATCCATCCCCTCCGTTACAGTTATTAGGCTTTCATTCAATATATTCAGCTTAGGTTGTCATTGTGTGCCCTCCCGGAAGAATGGTGCCTGGCACTTAACTTATTAACTTATTTCACTTAGAGGGAACAAATTGTAGTTTTTTCCAACGTGATTGAAATTAAGTAATGCCATATATATAAAGTAATAGTATAATTTTCATATATAATTCTGGAAATAGTTTAACGATACTAGCAAACTTATTGAAAAGTAAGGACGCAAAGCCACGGGCCTAAAGGATAACCAAAGGTAGCCGGGTTGCCGAAAGAAACTGATATAAGGTGGATATCTGATTTCTTAGCATATCTGCTTTTTTTATTTTTGAAGATAGGACTATCGTGCCGTTTTGAGTGTATTGGTGAAAATAAAACCGAATTTTAAAAAAGTAGTAAGAGACAAGAAGCATATAAGGGGAAAAGTATGAACATAACACTTCCGCAATCAAAGATTGAAAGACAAGGGTATGAGTATGGAAAAGAGTTTATCGTAGAGCGGGTGCAAAATCGGTCCTTTATGAATAGAGTTCCTCAAAGGCATGGCGAAGCAGCTGAAGAAATGAACACATTATACGATTTATTTAACTTTAAGTGGGCAAGAGTTGTTGGTCGCGATAATGTAGCTAGTGGTCATGATAGAGTATCAAATGGAAGAATGATTCAGGTTAAATACTATAATGATACAAGTAAACTAGTTAGTGAAATTATTGAAAACAATGAGATTAAATACAAAGAACAATTTATAGAAGTTCCACCAGAAAGATATGAAGAAGTGAAAAACAATTTAAAAAACCGAATTCGTAAAGGTACTGTCGTTGGGATAGATGAAAGTGAAGTTGATGAGATTATTCTAAAAGGTCCAGTTTCCTATGAAACGGCCAAAAAGGTCTGTGAAAATACAATCGAAGGCTTTACATGGGATGCGTTGGAATCCTTTGTTTATGTAGGTTTACCCGTGTTTGGTATATCTGCTCTTTTGACCTATGCAACGGATATTTGGGAGGGTAAATCTCAAAAGGAAGCATTAAAACATGCTGTAGTTGCGGGTGGGAAGGCATCTGGCTCAGCTGTGGTTATGTCAACCATTAATTTACAATTAAGGAGATACGGTGCTCCTCAGAAAGTAAGACCTATAGTGGACAAAACAATTGATTTTATTGGAGAAGATAAGTTGGATTGGCTCAAAGAAAAAGGGCAAACGTCAGATAGGTTTAAAAATGAGCTAGCGACAGAAAGCATAATCTTCTTAGCAGAACTCGCTGTGAAAACAACTGTAGACGGATATAAACTATATAAAGGGGATGTAACTGGTACACAACTTTCTGCAAATATCGTGGAAAATGCGTTTGTTGCTATTTCAGGAAATATTGGTAAGCGTGTAGGGAAAAAAGTAGGTTATGTAACTGCAATTGCTATTACTAATTACATAAGTAGTACTATACCGGGGTTAGGTGTCTTAAGGGGAAAAAGTAAAGCTATTGGAAAAGCAGGAGAGCATGTTGGTGGTTTCGTTGGTCAGTGGATTGGAAGTGAAATAGGAAGGTTTGTGATTAGATTATTCCTCAATCAAGTAATCACCAATGACCAAGCTAGAATAAAGGAATCCAAAAACTATTTCGATTATTGTCTGCACCTCCTTCAAGAAGAATATTTACTGACAAACCGCGAGTTAGAAAGGATTAAAACGTGGATTGCTCCGATAGAATCTAAGGTGAATGGCACAAAGGAGTTCAATAATGAACTAGGAAAATACAACAAATCATATACAAGGGCTTCTCTTAAAATGTATAAAAGTGAAAATAAAGTTGAGGTAGCCCTTGAATTTTTTAGACCCATAGTAGAAAAGGCAGTTGCTAAAAGGCAAACTATCAATATACCGACAGAAGCTGACGCGATGGAAGCAATGGAAGAGTTGGAAAAAGAATGGATAAGAAACATGATCCTGGAGCCACAAAAACATAAGGAAATCTACATTGAACAAAAGCCAGATATAAGTGACATGGTCCTGCCTAAAGAAACCATCTATATCCCAACCAAAGAAGAAGCATATGAAGTACTAAATCGAAAAGTATATGAGCCATCCTATAATAATCAACTGTGCGTAAATGACCTTTACACACTAGAAATTGAGAAAAGTAGAAAAGGATTATGGGTAGCAACATTGATGGTAGATGCCACCGTGCTAGCCATGGTGCCATAGCTATTAGCTATGGTGCCAGGCACTTAACTTATTAACTTATTGTTTCATTCCTAAAGTCTTAGACTTAATTAGGGGCCTGACCGTCAATGCGTTAAATTGCAAAAAACTAAATACAATGATTTTAAAAAAACATGAACTTAAAGGTCAAAAAATCAAGTCATGATCTTTTATATCCTAATTAATATATAAAAGTAGATTTACTAACATGTGCCCACACTTTATAAATCAAAAATTAGGACTTTCCAAGAAATAGCTACCCACTCTGAGAAGGTAGCTATTTCTTGGAAAACAGATTTCCTAATTTATTGATAAACAGTTTCTATATTCGGGCGAATTAGTGAACACCTTGTAGTAAAGAGTTCTGTTTTTCTAGTTTTTCGTTATTATTAGATGGAGATTCCAGTATTGGTTTTATATGATTTATAGATTCACCTAATCTATTTTTAGAGTATATTAATCTTTGATGGACTTTCAAAGCAGTATCTCCATCAAGTCCTGATTGATAAACTAGTTCCATTAAATGGTCGTTACTGAAATTTTCTATTTTATTTCTAAAAAATTCTACAGACCTCCAAAACTTTTCGGTACTTTCTATTGGATGTAATGTTAGTGGTTTATTAAACTCCATTTCTCTTAATTTCTTAATATGAATATGATCAAGTCCGTTGAGATAATAAAGTCTCCAATTGGCAACATAGCCGTGATCTTTCCCACCTTGAAAAAATCTATCGTACATAACTTCATTTTTTTTGTCTAAACGCCTAAACCCTACTTCCATGTCAAAAAATATCGGTATTTTTCCATTTATAATAGTTCTGTTTGAGTTATGAGCATCTCTACGCATTATCCATATAGAAAAAACAATTTCACTAGCTATAGCTTCAGTAAAATTTTTTATCGGGAGGTCTTTCGCTGAATAATCTTGTGCAAGTCTTATTAAATAAATATTTTCTTCTTCACCGAATAGCTTTTTTGATAAAATACGTCTTTGACTATCAGTTAGTAGCATAACTTCAGGGGTGTTTAACCATCCTTTACCTAATTTATAACTTAATAAATCAAAATTTTTCTTTTTACTGTTGTCATTAATAGTTTTCACATACCAATATTTACCTTTAAAAGAAATGATTCTATTCCTCTGGTCGTTCCCTTTTTGGTCTGCTAGTTCGTCTTTATATTTCAACAAAAAATTTATATTAGGTTTTTTAATGTATTTCATAAATAACAAATCTTTTATAAAATTCATCTTTACAGCACCTCACGATAGATTTAACAATATAATATTAACATAATAGATTCATATTGTGAACAAGGCGACGGTACTGCTAGGGAGCATTCAATCGGAAGTTTTGCGAGAAAAAAGGCACAACAAAGTACTTTATCTATCCGACCGTTGTGTCTAATACGATATGTAGGAAAGTTAAATATTTGAAGGAATATATGGAAATATGTCGAATTTGTTTATTTGATATAGGTTTAGTTGGAGAGGAGTAACAGTATTGATTGAAATTAATAAGGTAAGTAAGTTATACAATGGCAGTAATGAATTGTCATTAGAAGAAATGTCTTTACACCTTGATCGAGGTGAGTTTATTTTCTTAGTAGGTGCCAGCGGTGCTGGTAAAAGTACATTGATAAAATTGATGTTCCGGGAGCAATTACCGACAAAAGGTAACATTTATTTTGAAAACAAGGATATTGCAACCTACAGAAAAAAAGAGCTTTTAGAGCATCGCCGGCAGATTGGCATGGTATTCCAGGATTATAAGCTGTTAAAGCAGAAAACGGTGTTTGAGAATGTGGCCTTTGCTTTAGAAGTGATGGGACGTTCGCCGAAAGAGATTAAGAGAAAGGTGTCTGAGGCTTTGGAGAAGGTCGGGCTTGCTGATAGAGCAAGTGCATTCCCAAGTGAACTCTCTGGGGGGCAGCAACAGAGGGTAGGTATCGCCCGAGCGATCGTCAAGGATCCAGTTTTAATTTTAGCAGATGAACCTACAGGAAACCTAGATCGTGATAATGCGCTGCAGATCATGCAGCTGTTTGAAAAAATTAATCAAGAAGGAACAACGGTTGTCATAGCGACCCATGCTTGGGACCTTGTCGATCTTATGCAAAAGCGTGTAGTCAAACTAGAGGGCGGTAAGTTAAAGCGAGACGAGAAAGGGGGCTATACTCATGAGTAGGTATGCTTTTTTATATTGCATGCGTCAAAGTATCCAGGCTCTCTTTAGAAATTCATGGCTTGCGGTAATCACTTCAGGCTTGATTGCTATTTCGTTAGTTATTTTAGGTGGATTTCTATTGGTGACTGTCAATGTCAATCAGTTTATACATAATGTTGGGTCAAATGTTGAAGTTAGTGTTTTTCTGAACGAAGGAGTTCATGAAGCAGATGTTGAGGACAGGCTTGATAATCTAGACGGGGTCGTCAGTCATACATTCGTTTCTAAGGAAGAGGGTTTAACGGACTTCGCCAAAACGATGGGAGATGCATCGTTATTAAGAGAGTTAGAGGGTGAAAACAATCCTTTGCCGGATTTGA
>SKOL01000538.1 GCA_007120055.1 Anaerobacillus sp. | reverse complement strand
TCACACCAGCTTTCGGCAATGGGATATTTGGATCAGGAATGATTAATAGGTATCCGGGAACGATCAAGTCTGGACTACAAAGAACATTTGCATTTAGAATCTCCTCTATACCAACGTTAAATCTATTAGCGATTGTAACTAAAGTGTCCCCTTGCTGTATGACATATAACATTTCTTTTTCACTTGCTCCTCTCACTATAACCTTTTAACCAAAGTGTATAAAAAAGCTAATTAATCTAGACAAACGGGTATAAGTTATGTCATTCACTATTGTTCTAATATTTCATTAAAAAGCGACTGTTCGTATTGAACAATCGCTTACCAGTTACTATTAATAAGAACCACTGTATGTTTAACAACATTCATCCATTAACTAAAAAAGAAATACTAATTTCTGTTACCCTCTTTCCTTTGATACCCTCAATAAAAAGGATAATAAGGATACGGGTATGGTGCTGGTGGGATAATGTAAGGTAATAGGGCTAATGCAGCTAATGAAGCTAGCGGAAATTGACGACGTCTAAAACGTCGAAACCTTCTTCTAGGTCGCCCATAACCAAACCCATAATATTGTCGCTCATCAGAAGCATTTTCATTTTCACTTTCTCGCTCCATTACATCCTCACCAACCAACACAGTAATGCGATCCATATCTACATGTTCAATAATCCCATCAAGTGTAGTACCATCAGCCATCGTTAAAGTAACGTGATAATTCAAGTGTCTTTGGCAGTCATCATGCAAAGTCTGTAAGTTGCTGTAATAATCATGTCTTCCTAAAGTCATTTTTTAATCATCTCCTTTTGAATACATGATATTCACCTATAAAAAAATCGTTCCTTTTATGTGCTAAATTTTTATTAATAAATTTGATAAATAATATGATGGAAGTAATTATAAAGGAATATTTTTGTACTGAGCTCACTAAGAGCCGATAAAAAGCACTGCTAATCAGCAAGTGCTACCTGGTTGTGGCGGAGACTGGCTACTCTTTATCAAAATAAAAACTAGCCACCTCCGCAAGTATATAAAAGGGGGATCCTCCTGTACTGTATCTTATGTAAAAGGGGTAACATTCAGAGATTGGTCATTTTGAAGATTCTTTGAATATTACATTTTTAAATCTTCA
Organism: Anaerobacillus sp.; assembly: GCA_007120055.1. Next base: position 16,937 of record SKOL01000538.1, on the reverse strand, counting down.
ACCGAGTGAATTTCATAATTACCAAAAATGAGTCACATCATGCAATATATAGTTTGCGAATGGTTTTGACGCAACTATATATTGATCTTAGTGGCGATAATATTGAATTATGAAATTCATTACACACTAATTATATTTAAATAAATGTAAAGCTCTTGATTTTAAACTCTTTGCTGGAGGTATACGACGGTGATCAAGAGCTTCGTATTACAATCATTACCATTTATTTAAAAGTTAACCGAATATAATCTTGAAAACAAACACTAAAAGTGAAAAATCAATGAACTTTTAAATGAAATGTCTCACAATTTTCTGCATCCTACAGAATTAGTTATTTTAGCTTTGTAATAAAGGATATTTCAATTTTAAACTTTTCTAATAGCTCTTCGAATGAGTTATTAATCAAAAATGGAAAAAGTACTTCTAATGCTTCATTATAATTTTGACCTAGCGCTTCTCGTAAAATAACGTATTTCTGGAATAACAGCGCTTTTTCGAAATCAATACCTAGCTCATACAACCCTTTAAACAACTCTTCTTTAGGGATCCGTTTAATTTTCTTAAAGATTTTTTCATTTTCTTCAATTAATTTTTGGTTAATATAGTACGTCACATAATCTGTATAAATCATTTGCCCGATGTCATTTGTTTCTTTTTTTGAATGACTAAAGCCGATAACGTGGCCTTCATTTTCTTGGATAATAAACGTTTTACTTCCTTGAAGATGGGTAATAAAATTTTTTACACGTTTATCAAATATTTTATTTAACTTAATGATCTGATGAAGCTTTATCGCAAACTCTTTATGCTCTTCACCGACAACAAACAGACGGTCAACGATTGGTAATAGTTTTAAAACGCCTTCAGAAAGTTGACTTGAGGCGTCATAAATAATAATATCGTACTCTTTTTTCATGTTTTTCACTTTACGCTTTTGTTCTGCCAATGTTAGTTTTGCAAACTCATGAACAAGTTCATTAGATGTCTCTTCTTTTTTTAATTCGCCATACGATATAAATGCAGCAGATAAAGTTGTGTTCGCTTTAAGCCAATCGTAAACTGATAAAGACAATTCAGTTACACCTGATTTTGCTTTCGGAGAATAAAAACCAACTAAATACATTTTATTCACCTGCCTTTTTTATATCATATTCAGGAAAAAGTGAATCGTTAAAGCAACCCCCTAGTCTTACATAAAAAACGTTCATGACAGCAAGCCTCACCATCTAATATGGAAACGGCGGGTACTTTTACTCACTTCACCTTGACCTTCTGTCGAATCTCAGACGGTCGTTCGCAAAAGCACCCACCTTTTGTTCATACAAAAAGCCCATGACGGTTTATCGTCACCATTTACGATGTAAAAGTCAGGCTAGAGACCAGCCTAACCGACTGTCCACTAACCAACAAACCAACTTCCATACAAAAACACTCTAATTTAAAGAAGGTATGAATCCTCCCTGAATTAGAGTGCTTTTTTTACTGTGTAATTTATCTATTTAGTATTTTCTTTAACGATTTGCGGCAAATGCTCAGATTTTATTTTATCTTCTAACTTAAGCTCATCTTCATAAGAACGATAATTCAAAACGATATGATCTGCTGTATAGATCTTAAAAGACAATATTTTCTCAATTACATCCTCTTTAATCTCTAAATGAAATACTAAGTCGTTAATCTTCAATTTATAAAAATGAAATGTAATTCCGAGCATCGTTTTAGTCTTCAATCTCGTATTTTCATGGTTTTTCACCATCTCGGCAATTTCCTTGACTGTAATTCCTTTTTGGACCATTTCGCTTAACGTTTCAAACAATGATTGCGCAGTTTGACTAAAAATTTTAAGAATATTTTTGGGCGCTTCTTGTGTAGAATTTTCCATTTTATCACTCCTTTTCTTTCACTACTATTCCCGGAAAAAATAATTTCATGTTATTTTATCCGCACCGAGTTTAGGTGTAAATGACCGACCTCAATCACATCATGGAATATGGCTTCGAGACTACCAGATGCTACTTTGCTACAAGGAAGCATACTTTGAAGCTTATTGAAGCTTACTAGCTGAGGCGGACCAAAAAAAGCACTCCGATTATGCAAGTGCTTTGAAAAATCAGTATAAGCGCACAGCAAAACCTCGTCACGCTTTATTTAAAAGAAATTCACTAAAATTTATTTTTTACAGATTGAATTAAATCCAATTGACTTACTGTATTCATAATTTTATCAAACATTGGAAACTTCCCTACTTTGCCTTCTTCAAGTTCAAGGTCAGGGCTATAAAACTTAAAGCTGTTTTTCCCATTATTTTTAGCGAAATACATCGCTGTATCAGCATTTTTAATTAACGTCTCAATATCTTCACCATCTTGAGGAAATAAACTAATACCAATACTTGGTGAAATATTTGCTTCATTTTCATTAATCATATACGGCTTAGAAGCAGAAGTTAAAATTCGTTCAGCAATTAACTCTACTTCATTCTCGTTTGTTTCTTCAAAAACAATAATAAATTCGTCGCCACCGAGACGTCCCGTTAAATCCTCTTCTCTAACGGCGTTATTCAATCGATCAGCAACTTCCACTAATAAAAGGTCACCACATTCATGGCCAAGTTCATCATTAATTGCTTTAAACCCATCCAAATCAATAAACATAACTGCAAATGAATACTCATGTCGTTTCGATCTTGCTAACGTTTTCTTTAAATGCTTTTGAATTAAATTTCGGTTCGGTAAATCAGTTAACTTATCATAGTAGGCCATTTGTTTTAATTTTGCTTCTAATCGTTTTTGATCGGTAATATCCGAAATGTAGCCATTAACTCTCTCAACTTTTCCGTTAACATCCATCATTGGACTTGTATGAAGCGCAACCCAACGCATGCAATCAGCGTTATCATTAATCTGAAGTTGGAGATTACCGCTTTCGCCTTTACAAAATAAATTTTCGAGTTCCTTTTCCTTATTTTTATCCAGAGAGGCAATAAAAAATTTAATTAATTTCGGATTTTTCTCTAGTTCACTTTTTGAAAATGGACTTATTGCTTCGATCCCTTTAGAAATGTATAACTGCTCATTTTCAATGTCATACGAAAAGGTGACTATATTAATTTCATCATAAATTTCTTCTAATCTATGAATTTCGTTATTTAAATCACGGTTTTTTTCTACTAATTCATTAATATTTTGTTTGAAATGTATTTCATTTTTTTCGGATAATTGCAAATGTTTATAAACGAACCATACTGGAATTAAAAATAAAATGACTATAAAATTTGTAAGTTGATGAAAACTACTATTATTAACTACTAAAAAAATCACTAATAATAACGAATAAAAGATGACTAGATTTTTACGAATAGTAAAAAACATTTCAACCACATCCTGTCTAAGTTGCTAACAGCACTTCAGTAAAACACTCTCCATACTCGATAGCGAAACATTAAATAATATAAAAACGTAACTGAGTTGACATGTAAACCTTATCATAATATGTCGAAAAATGCATTTTCTAGTTACCGTTCAAATCTTACCATAATTTATTTATTACGGAAACAAAAAGTTATTGGAAGTGTGAAGAGAACTCGTTTCAGCAATGAAACATCGAGAAATCAGATGGAGTCTCGACTCCACCTGATTAAAAGTTCCCACCTACGCTACGCGTTGAGGTGGCGGTCTATAACCCTTAAACAATTTACGGATTAAGATTTATTTAAGTATTTTAAAATATACCCACATAACGAAGCTAGCACTTGTTGAAAAAGTATAGTAATAACTACAGGAAGAACGACAGGGGCTGGAAAATAAGTTATGGCAATCGCAGCTCCAACTCCTATATTCCTTATTCCACTATTAAACATCAGCGTTATTTGTATTTCTCTATCTAACTTAAATAATTTTCCTGTTAGAAAACCGACCATAAAGCCTAATAATGAAACAACTAGAACAACCACACCAATGAGGAAAAGCTTACTGTTCATTTCTTTAAAATAAGGAGATGCAACCGAACTATTTAACATAATAACAAACATTAAGGAAATCTTCGCAAAAGGGGAGAGGCGGATTTTTAACGTATCGCTAAAATTCGCCTTTAATTTATGAAAAGTAATACCTAGTAACGAAGGAATAATTACCATCCAAATGATACCACTCATTATAGCAAAAGTATCTAATAGAACCTCTTCTCCGACTAATAAACTTAATGTCATCGGAATGATCAGCGGTGATATTAACGTACTAAAAATGACAATGGAAAGTGACAATGAACGATTTCCACCATAGATTGATACCCACATTAGACTAACTATGCCTGCCGGAAGAGTGAAAGCTAGAACGAGTCCGATAATTGTATAAAGGTCATTCGGAAAAAGAGTAAAGCCAAATACAAAAGCAACCAAAGGTGCGATAACATATAAAATTAATAGACAGAGAACGATTGGCAGTGGTTTTTTTAAAGCCTCTTTTATACCAGATATCCTCAACCCTAAACTACTAGAGAAACTAAAGAATGCAAAAAACCACGGTACAAGAAAAGTATATCGTTCTAGCTCCTTTCCAACGATTACTCCAATTGCTACTGAAAGAAGAGTTATTACCGCTATTCTTTTTTCTAAAATAGAATTTAATTTTGTGATCATTTTCTCCCTCTCTTTTTAAAGCAACAAAAATAGGAATGCGTCACCTATGATAACCCTTGTTGATTTAGCTTTAATACCGCCTTAATGGCTTCTTCAATTTCAGCATATCCTGTACAGCGACAAATGTTCGATTCTAGCCAATCTTTTATTTTTGTAGAATCAGCATTAGGGTATTTATTAATTAAAGCGTTGCAATTCATAATAAATCCAGGTGTGCAATAGCCACATTGAAAAGCAAATCTTTCGATAAACTCTTTTTGTATTGGTACATCATGCAGCCCTTCAACCGTTGTTATTTTTTGGTCGACAGCTTCCACAGAGAGCATTAAACATGATTTGATCGGTTCGCCATTAATATCGACGGTACATGCGCCGCAATCTCCGTTTAAGCATCCAGGCTTAGCACCGGTTAACCCTAACTGTTCTCTAAGTGTATGTAATAAAGTTTCGGCATTTCTTACATACACTTGACGAACCTCACCATTGATATGAAGTGAAATTTCAGATTTAATCATGTCCTCCTCCTTCCAAAGCATCTAACACGTTATTTAAAGTATTTTTTAAAACAAATAGACGGTATTCGGCCGACCCGTGAACATCATCCAAAATTGTACTTGGTATACCGTTAATAGCTTGTTCAATTTTTGATTGGCGTGATAAGTGCGGATGATTTAATTTTTTTTCTATTTGTTCACTCCGAAATGGAAAAGAACAAACTCCACTGAAAGCCACTCTAATTTCATGATCACATTTAATCGCTGCTACCGTGATCAGTGGATAACCAATATCCCATTGTCTCCGTTTTTTCACACTGACGTAAGGCATTTGTAAGTAGCGTTCGTTTGTTTTTACTTGCAAAAGAAATTCGCCATCATCTAAATGAAATTTTTGATCAAACACATCATGAATTAACGAAGTTTTAACTCCATCCAGACTAGCAATAACAACTTGACTATCCGTTAGTAATAGGGGTAAAACGGCTTCGCGATAAAAAATGTTTCCACAAATATTTCCGCCTAACGTAATTTTATTTCGTGCTGTATGATCAGCAATTTCGATAATTGTTTTACTTAACAACGGAAAGTAATTGACCTCATTTAGCTTTGTTAACGTACTCGCAACACCCGTAATCAGTTGATTTTGTTCTAACTTCAAGACGTGACAATCAAGAATACCTTTAATATCAATTACCGCTCCCGTTACAATCCGATTTACTCTACCAAGGGTAATCACTTCGGTACCACCACAAAAATATGTCGGTTTCTTCCCTTGAGACTGTAAGGATTGATACAATTGAGTTGCTTCAGTTACGGAAGTCGGCTTATAGTATTCAAAATCATAGGAGATCATTTTTTACCTCCATTCTCTTTTGTTTTCCAAATCAATTCAGGAGTTAATGGAAGCTGATTTAAATCGACTCCTGCGGCAACAGAAAGGCTGTTCGCTAAAGCGGCTGGCATTCCAATCAAACCGTGTTCGCCTACGCCACGTGCCCCATATGGGCCATCAATATGTGGTGTTTCATTAAAATGAATAATGTATTGTGGATGTTCACCGTAACGAATCGGTACATATGTCCTCAGGCGTGAATTTAATACCTTTGCTTCATTATCAAAAACCAATGTTTCACGGCCCGCAAAGCTTAAACCCATGCTCATTGCACCCATGACTTGACCAAGAGCGGCTTTTTGATTTAATACTTTTCCGATGTCGATTACAGAATATGCTTTAATGATTTTATACGTATAATCAATAAGATTAAATTCAACTTCAACCCCTTGTGCACCAACTGTCCACTCGGGACCTGGCTTACCGACTCCGGTTTCATGATCAAGATGTGTCAAATGTCTTAACATATAATTACCTGTCCCTATTACTTGACCACCGATCGAATTGCCATTTGGGTATTTATAGCCATAACAAATATCTTTAATATACAAATAAGTACTCGGCTCGTCTTTGACAAACACTTTTCCATACCCTACCTCTAAATCATCAGGGGAACAAATTAACACTCGTGATGCGATATCTTTTAACTGACTGATTGCATCTTCTGTTGCTTTTAAGAGTGCTCTACCAGCCATTAATGTTCCGCGACTAGCTACTGTTTTCCAATGTTCAGGCATTGTTTCCGTATCCACTTCCATTTTCACATGTATTTGTTGAATGTCCATTTTCATTTTTTCAGCTAATAGTTGTGCTAAAATCGTTTTCGTTCCGGTGCCAATTTCAACAATGCCACAAATAATGTTTACCGTACCATCAATATTAAAAAGTAAATTCACTCCAGAGCTTGCCTCTGTATCAATCGTTGATGTTTTCCAAATACAACTGATTCCTTTTGCCCGAACGAGTTGGTCACTCACTTGAATTCTATTGCCTTCATTCCAATTCATTAACTGCTTTAATCGTTGAATACAATTCGGTAAGTCCCCGACGGTACTATTATTTAAAACCATTTGTGTCGGTGTCGTCATCCCAGGTCCAATGGCGTTTTTTTCTCTCAGTTGCATCGGATCGAGACCAATTTTTTTTGCAAGCATATCCATCGTTCGTTCAAAAGCAAATAAAACTTCCGAATGGCTAAATCCTCGAAAAGCAGTCGCATACGGATGATTTGTATAGACACAAAGTGAATCACACGATATATTTTCAATAAAATAAGGACCTGTACATGTGACTGCTGCCGCTCTGCCTATCGTTGCCCCTTTATCGGAATAAGCACCACTATCAAATAAATAAAGGATTTCAGTAGCTTTTAAAGTACCATCTTTCGTGCAGCCTAGCTTTATTGTTGCATCTAGTCCAATATGAACAGGGGATGAAATCATATCTTCTTCACGAGTGTTCATGATCTTTACTCGTCTCCCCCCAACTGCTTGGCTTGCCATATAGGCGATTAATTCTAATTGAACAGCGACTTTACCTCCATAGCCCCCACCGACTAACGGAGTTCGAACGACAACGTTTCCAGGCTCTACACCGTAATAATCATTCATTAATTTTTTAATCATGTACGGTGATTGGGTCGCAGAAGAAAAGATGATTTTTCCGTTCGGATTTATTTCAGCGATGACACACCTTGTTTCCATTGCTGCGTGATCAGAAGGCGAAAATGAAAAACTTGCTTCAACTACATACTCACTTTCTGACCAACCTTTGACCATATCACCTTTGCGAATTTTCGTTCGATCGGCAATATTCGTATTCGGTTCAGGATAAACGTGCTGAATCTTTTCATATGAAACTAAGTTTTCATGTACTAATGGCGCACCTGGTACAATCGCTTCTCTTGGTGAGTTTACAATTAGCATTGGTTCATATGTAACATCAATTAATTCTGAAGCCTGCTTTGCTATTGATTCATTGTCGGCAACTACAATGGCGACAGGCTCACCGTAATAACGCACTTTATCAAAAGCAAGGGGCGGACGATCTTTAATTTCTTCACCAGTAAGAGGAAATGATTGGCCAAGAACAATCGCACGAACACCTTGTACCGTCCAAGCCGCACTTGTATCAACAGACTTTATTTTTGCATGAGCATATGAACTAACGACAAGCCTACCATGTAGTACATCTCGCTCGCTAAAGTCAGCGGTATATTTTGCAGCACCTGTAACCTTTTCAAGTGCATCTTTACGATAAACACTCTTTCCTACACTCATCTTCATTTCCCCTTTTTTACATAATTAGCCTATTTATTAAGTTGCATTAACGACTGCTAGTCTATACGTGTAAAAGGTATTTATTTGGCATATTTTAAATTATTTATAATACGTTTTAGTAGCATTATGTTTACATTAGGAGGGCTTACACTTGAGAAATATACAACTTATTGTTAACGAGCTAACAAAATCAGCTCAGAATAAAGTTTTAGCCACCATAATTAATGTTGAAGGTTCAGCTTATCTTAAGGAAGGGACGGTTATGGCTTTTTTTGAAGATAGTAGTGAATTAGGAATTCTAAGTGGAGGTTGTTTAGAAAATGACCTTAAAGAACGCGCCGAACATTTAATGTTTAAAAATGGATCTACTAGTATTGAGTATGACATGATGGCGATTGACGAATTCAGTTGGGGGCAATCAAATGGTTGTAACGGTAAAATTACAATTTTACTCGAACATATAGATAAGCAGATGCAAAATCATTTTAAAAAAACGAATAGCTATTTAAAAAACGGCGAAACTGTGTTACTCGTAAAAAAGATAACGGAGCCTGGGACTGTATGTAGCTATTTTTTTGTAACGAATCAAAAGCATATTTTCGGAAATATGGACGAATCATGTCATCTACCAATCGATCACTGGCTTAAAGAACAAAATAATAAACTAGTCACACTCGACAAGGCTGAAAAATATTTTGTCCAAGTTTTCAAACCCCAAAAACGGATTATCATTTTTGGTGCGGGACCAGATGTGAGACCCTTAGTTAGTATCGCTCATAAAACTGGATTTTCTGTCATTGTTACAGATTGGCGTGAGGCATATTGTCAAAAAGCTTTTTTTCCGGATGCTGATGAGCTTGTCATTGATTTTCCGAGTTCTTTTATTCGTAAATTTACATTTTCATCAACCGACTCCATCGTCATTATGACGCATAATTTTCGAAAGGATCAAGAAATTTTAACTTTGATTTTACAACAAAAACAACACTACGTAGGTATTTTAGGACCACGAAATCGAACAGAACGCTTATTTACTGACGCTGGTATTCCTAAGTCATTACATTCTCCAATTGGAATTAATATAGGTGCCCAAGGTCCTGAAGAGATTGCTGTTAGTATTATTGCTGAAATTATTGAAAACGACCGAAAGTTGGAGAACCAATGATCGTAGGCATTTATCTCGCTGCTGGTAATAGCAGTCGTATGGGGCGTTCTAAACTGTCCCTCCCATTAGGAGGTCAATGTTTAGGAAGTTATGGATTATCTGCTGCCCTTCAATCAAATTTAGACCGTGTAATTGTCATTACTAGAGAACATGATCGCCTTGATTGGATCGATTCTAACATGAGGAAAAATCAACAAAAACTCATTCCTACCGTATGTGAAACTGCTAACTTAGGACAGTCTCATTCTTTAAAGACAGGGGTAAAAGTCGCCCAAAGTTACAATGCTGATGCTACGGTTGTCATGTTAGCGGACCAACCGTTCGTTACAAAGGAAATCGTTAATGAACTTATCTATCACTTTATAAAAAAGCACCCTAATTACGTCGCTGCATCTTTAGGCGGAATTAAAAAACCACCTATTTTATTTAACTCCTCGCTGTATCCTTCACTTTTACAAATAAAAGGGGATCAAGGAGCACGAAATATTGTTCGAACAGCTTCAGGCCTCACTATAGATTATAAAAATCATAAAAACTTTTTTGATATTGACACACCAGAAGATTATCACTTTGTAAAAAAGTATTTTAAAAAAAGTTTACGATAATCAATAAAATTCAGCATATTATTTTCAAATATTAGCCAATCTATAAACAGTAATTCTCTGTTTATAGATTTTTTTAGTTTATTAATATTAAGGGGTTTTTGAAGTGGAAAATAATAACGATGTTATCTCACCCGAATTTCTAATTTTGATCATTACTGCGACAATCGTCGGAACAATCGTCCGATCACTCTCAATTAAGCAAGATTACAGGCAATACCCTAACTACCCCAATGGAACGTTAATCCATCTTGTGACTGGTGCAATCGCCTCTGCCTTAGGAGCCTTTATTATTCCGACATTAATGACAAAAAATTTCACAGCCGTTACATTTTTAACTCTAGCACTACAGCAGTTTAGAGAAGTTAGGAAAATGGAACGTGAAAGCTTAATGGATCTAGAAAAGCATGAATTCACGAAGCGTGGAAATACATATATTGACGGAATAGCGAAAACGTTCGAATCACGTAATTACATTTCATTACTTGTATCCTTTTCCACTGCGTTAACAATGCAATTGTTAAATGTATATGAAATATTAACTGATTATACTGTGATTACCATTATTGTTTCCGCAGCGGTTGGATTAATTGTTTATTTCCTCCTGAAAAACTTTACTAAAGGTAGAAAAGTGAAAGACATTGCTACCGTTAGAGAAGGGCAAATAGAAATTAAAGGCTCTGAACTTCATGTTGAAGGTATCTTTGTTACAAATTTAGTTGGCCTTAAAATTGGACAACGCCTATTTGAAGAAGAAGGCCTTGCCGCAATCATTGAACCGAAGGAGATTCATTACCGAATTACCCTTGAACATTTTGGACAACGGCAAGCAATGCTATTTGAATCAACTCGTGTTTTAGGATTAAAGCGGTACAATTTTACATTTCAAAATTTAAGGGATGGACGGATAGTCATTGCATTTATACCAATTATCAAAGACTTTGACTTATTTAAAGAATGTTTATTAAACGCGCCTTTAATTGAAAGTGTTAAAAAATCACCGAGGTTAATGGGTGGAACAGTGAAAGCAGGGGGTCATCAGTAATGGGTGCAGATGTTTCAATTTTAGCTTTAGTTACTACCGACAAAAGTCGTTATTTAGGTGGTGATCCACTTGCCTTCTTAGTTAAAGATGAGGAAGAAATGGAAGAATTAACATTTAGCTTAGCAAGAGCATTAATGGCTGATGTTGTTCAATTAAGAACAGGAGAATGTTTAGTCATCAAAAGATAAAAAGTGAGGTTTAGTAAATGAATAACGATCAACAAAACAATCCAGCAAATCTTGAAAATGCAAAAGATCAGCAATTAGAAACATTCCGAGTTGATCATAACAACACAAAACTCACAACGAATCAAGGCGTTCGTGTGAATGACACCGATAATTCCTTGAAAGCAGGTGATCGCGGGCCCACTTTGATGGAGGACTTTCATTTCCGGGAGAAGATGACCCACTTTGACCACGAGCGTATCCCTGAGCGTGTTGTTCACGCACGCGGCTTCGGTGCCCACGGTTACTTTCAAGTATACGAACCAATGACGGAGTTTACAAAAGCGAAATTTTTACAAGACCCTTCAGTAAAAACGCCTGTATTTGTTCGTTTTTCTACAGTTGTCGGTTCACGTGGTTCTGCTGATACTGTCCGAGATGTTCGTGGCTTTGCGACAAAATTTTATACTGAGGATGGGAATTATGACTTAGTAGCGAATAACATCCCGATTTTTTTCATTCAAGATGCGATTAAGTTCCCAGATGTCGTTCATGCCATTAAACCAGAGCCACATAACGAAGTTCCACAAGCTTCTGCAGCACACGATACGTTCTGGGATTTTGTCGTTAGTAATACAGAAACAGCACATATGATAATGTGGCTACTTTCTGACCGAGCAATCCCCCGTAGTTTCCGGATGATGGAAGGATTCGGTGTTAACACATTTAGATTTGTTAATGAACAAGGCGTAGCTCGATTTGTTAAATTTCATTGGAAGCCTCTCCTCGGTGTTCATTCACTTGCTTGGGACGAAGCGCAAAAGTTAGCCGGTAAAGATCCTGACTTCCATCGCAAAGATATATGGGAAGCAATCAATATGGGAGAATATCCTGAATACGAACTCGGCGTACAAATCCTAGATGAAAAAGATGAATTTTCCTTTGATTTTGACATTTTAGACCCGACAAAGTTTTGGCCAGAAGAACTTGTTCCAGTGAAGATTATTGGAAAAGTGACTCTAAACCGAAATCAAGATAACTTCTTCGCTGAAACCGAGCAAGCCGCTTTCCATCCTGGACATGTCGTCCCTGGGATCGATTTTAGTAATGATCCATTATTACAAGGGCGGTTGTTTTCATATACGGACACTCAGCTACTTCGCTTAGGTGGGCCAAATTTTCATGAAATTCCGATCAATCGGCCAATCGCTCCGGTTAATAATCATCAACGTGACGGATTTCATCGCATGACGATCGACAAAGGTGCAGTTAGTTACTCACCTAATTCTTTAAGGATGAACCATCCTCAACCTGCTTCTGACAGTGAAAATGGCTACGTTCATTACGCTGAAAAAGTCGAGGGCCGAAAAGTTCGTAAACGTAGTAATAGTTTTAATGACCATTATCGTCAAGCAACACTATTTTGGAACAGTATGTCGCCCGTTGAAAAGCAGCATATTATTAAAGCGTTCCATTTCGAAGTCGGCAATGTAAAAGATAAACAAATTAAACAACGGGTCGTTGAAATGTTTAACAACGTTGACGGACAATTAGCAATGCAGATTGCTGAAGGAATTGGTGTTACTCCACCGACAACTCCTGGAGGCACAGGAGTAACTGCTTCCTCACCGGCTGTTAGCCAAGAAAACACCATTAAGTCAGCGCGAACGAGAAAAGTTGCAATTTTAATTGAAAATGGCTTTCATTTTGACGAAGTTAATCAAGTGATGATTGCTTTATCAGGGAATGGAATTCATGCTGATTTTATAAGTAAAAATTTAGGGATGATTACTAGTGCTGAAGGAATGCAACTTGAAGCAAATAAAAGTTATGCGACAAGTGGGTCAATTATGTATGATGCTCTTTACATTGGCGGTGGACAGCAAGCGGTAAACAGTTTAATGATGCACAAAGAGGCTAAAGACTTCATCTGTGATAGCTTTGTTCACGCTAAAACAATCGGTGCAACAAGTGAAGCCGTTGATTTACTTTCTTCGTCTGACGTAAAAGGAATTACATTAGCTGGAGCAGATACTCAAGATCAATTATATTCAGACTTAGGTATTGTGACGATACGAAATGCTAGAGACTTAAGTTCGTTTACAACTGAGTTCATCAATGCAATCTCACAGCACCGCCATTGGCTTCGTCAAAATCAAGATGGGAAGATGAGTGGATAGTTACTAAATAACTGACATTCAAATTAATAAATACTATTACAAAGTGCCAGTCACTACGGAAAATAACGTTTGTGAGCTGGCACTTATTTTATCCATTGAAATTGAAATTCAATTCCTTAACCGCAGGAAGACCTTCGTCATATTTATCACACTTAATCATTTCATTCTTCTTTCTATTCCGTGCCAAATATAAAAAACTTCATCGGACATTTCTACCGCATCTTGTGCTAACCAACCGGATAGGTCTCTTAGTCTTCGATCCTCTCTTGTCATTGGAACTATACCTCTTCCAGTCTCTAACATAATTAAAACTATTTCTTCTCCTCTTTTTAACCCTTCTTCTTTTAGAGCTTTTAGCGCTACCTTAAATTTCTCTCGAACAGTATCATCATCTTCTTGTTTTGCAATTTCTAAAGCGACCCACTTCTCCCAACCTTCCAAAACTAAAGTGGTACGAGGAATCCATTTCTGATGCCAGTCATCTAAATGATTACCTTGGTAGGAAGAAATCCAGCAAAGCGATTGCTTTTTTTGTTTTACGAAGTTTCGTTTTCCGCTATAAGCGCCTCCGATAACGAGCTGCATTGCCAAATTCCCGCCTTTCTAACTAAAGATAATTTTATCCCGTTTCCATGTTTAATCGGTATGTCCCAAAAGGATTCGCTAGGTTGAACTTTTGATACAATATATCGAATAACCCCGCCATGAGTGACAATCAACACTTTTCGGCCATTTTTAGAAGCTTCTTCAATACGTTCACTTAAAAATGAGTCAACGCGCGTCTTAAAGGCGACTCCTGATTCTCCTTTTGGGATTGAATTCTCTTCCCAATTTGTTAGCCAGCTTCGATAAGCCTCATCATCCTTCAATTGCTCATACGTTTTTCCTTCCCAATCTCCGAAGTCCATTTCTCGAAGTCGGGCATCTAACGTTGCAGACTGTGATACGTTTAGAAATGCTAGAGTTTCTTGGCAACGCCTGAGATCGCTCGTAAAAACACCGTCAAATCTTATTTGCTGTAAATGTTCTTTTAAAAGGCGCGATTGATCGAGTTCTCCTTTTATGACACCGCGATCCGTATGCCCTAAATATCTTTTTTGTTTATTCCAATCAGTTACGCCATGACGAATGAGAAATAAATCCACACAATCATAAGCCCCCATAATTCTCCTCCTTCAATCGCTGTTCCTAATAAATCTCCGTTGATCCCTTTAAATGCCTTCATAACCCATAGCCCATAAAATATAACAAATAAAAAATAAGCAGGAATTAAGATCAAGAACTGGTCTAAATAAATAACTACAATTACGACTGGAACAATGGCATAAAGTAAATCGGTTCGCTTAATATTAGCTTTCCATACCGCTGCCAATCCTTCTTTTTTTGCAGTAGGCAACATAGTTAACAAAATAACGGTACAAAGACGAGTTGTCGCCATAATTAATATGATAGAAAAAATTAGTCCGGAATCGATGGTAAGTAAACTATATATTAATATCGTCTTCCAAATGAGTAAAAATAGGAGTGCGATTATTCCAAAACTACCTACATGCGGATCTTTCATAATTTCCCACTTTTTTTGTAATGGGGCATTTGAACCGACAGCGTCAGCGACATCCATCCAACCGTCAAGGTGCAACCCACCAGTTAAACCGACCCAAAGGGTTATTAACAATAATGTCATCATCAAAGCTGACAGATGTGGCTGCAGTAAATAAAAAATAAAAGCGATAATTAATCCTAATAGGAGACCAACTAAAGGATAACTCCGTAACGCCCACCTGCTCGTCTGTTTATTCCAAAGGCACTGAAAAGGGACTGGTACCCTAGTTAAAAATTGAACAGCTAATAGAAAACCGTTAATGAATTGCTTCATCGCTTTTCCCCCTTCCAATAAATCGGTGCCCCTGTAGTAACTTCTATCGCATAATCAGCCTCTTTTACAATTCGTTTATGTAATGATTCTAGGTTATAAATATAATCGTTAACAAATTGACTAGAATGAGGTAAACCTTCATTTAAATCATTAGAAACGATGATTAACGACAAACCTTTATGTTTTGCGATCCTTAGCCATTCATCAACGGCCTCAATAAATTGCTTTACATGAAAATCTAAATCAAACATCATATTACTTAACCAAACGGTTAAACAATCGATTAAGATGACATCCTCACTATTTGCCTTCAATAAAACATTAGAAACGAAATGAGGTTCTTCAAACGTTTTCCAATATTTAGCGCGTTCATTTTGATGCCTATCGATCCGTTGTTCCATTTCAAGATCACTTCGCTTAGCAGTGGCTATATAAAGTAACTGAACGTCAACTTTAGTTTCTCTAGCTTTTTCAAATGAAGTTAAAGCCATGTTCTCTGCAAAACTACTTTTACCTGAGCGAGCTCCACCTGAGATAAACGTAATCATTATAAATGTCTCCATTTTTTTAACCAATATAGTAATTGTTCATTCTCCTTTTTGGAACGAATGGCGATTCGTAAAAACTGTCCGTCTAAACCTTTAAAATTATGAGTATGCCTTGTTAAAATTCCATTTTTAAATAAATAGCGAAACAAATCGTCAGTTCCACTTTTATTTTGATTATCTTGTAAAAGATAAAAATTAACGGACGTAGGCGAAACATAAAAATTTAAAGAAGAAAGTTCTCTTGTAACTGATCTCGTTTCACTACTTAACCATTGTTTCGTCTTTTCTACAAACTGATGATCCGTAAGTAGATTCGGAACGATGGCATCTACTAGCGCATTCACACTCCATGGTATTTGCTCAGTTTGCAACGCCTTAATTATTTTCCTATTTGCGATCAAATAACCAATTCGTAAGCCAGGAATGGTATACATTTTTGTTAAAGAACGTAATAAAATCAAGTTTGGATAAGAGGAAATGAATGAAGTGAGTGAGCCGTCCGATGTAAAAAGAAAATCTACAAAGGCTTCATCAACAACGATGTATGTATCTGTCTTTAAAGCTTCTTTTAATAGCGTTTCAATTTCATTTTTCTCGATGACTGTCCCTGTCGGATTATTTGGGCGACAAAGAAAAACGACATCACTATATTTCAATTTTTCTTGAATAGTTGTAAATGGAAATTGAAACTGATTTTCTATGTCTACAAAAACATCTTCAACATCGATATGATAATGAAGACTAGCTCGTTCATATTCGCTAAAAGTAGGTTGAACAATTAGTGCTTTCCCATTCTCAAAATATTTCGCTACTAAAAAAATTGCCTCTGCTCCACCATTTGTTACAAGTACCTCGTCAACGCGTGCACCGACCGAGCTAGCAATCGAACGTCGACTTTTTAAATAGCTCGGCTCTGGGTAACAAATGATCGATTCAAACTGTTCAGTTAACTGCTGCTTTAACCAATGAGGTGGTCCTAAAGGATTTAAATTCGCACTAAAATCTAAAACTGTTTCAACATTTATATTTAATCGTTGTTTCATCGTTTCTGGC
>SKOL01000394.1 GCA_007120055.1 Anaerobacillus sp. | reverse complement strand
GTGTCTGACACTTGTTTTGGGCCACCCTCTTTTTTTTCGCAAATTTAATGTTTACACTAGGACAAGCTTGGGAACAGAATAGTAAGCTACTAACAATTGAGATTATCCATTACGTAAACTTCTTACTAGTAAATGTTGCAATTACTTTAGTTAGTAAAAATGATTAGGAGGATGATCTTTATCAAACCGGAAAAAGAACAAATTGATGAGATGATTAATGAAGGACTAGGCGCAGGTAAAATTGATGATTGTAAGGATAAAGAGCAGTTAGAAAATCCAATCTCAAAAAAGAGTAAAGGTAAGGAAGAAGAGGAAAAAGAATTAGAAAAAAAACCGAAAGACAAAAGTGAAAATACAATGGCTAGTGATTTAGATGATGTAAAAAAGCTTGGAAAAGAAATGGAAAATATGAAGACGAATAAAAATGTGAAAAAGGAAGGGTTGACTCCCGATCCGATCCAAGAATAACACCCGTACTTGCAGGTGTTATTCTGTGCTGTAAAAGAGTTCAAACAGATTCGGTCTTTAAGTTATGGTATAGTAGTGGGGAGTAAGCTGAAAGGATGTTTTTTATGAAAAAAGTAGTTTTATGTGAGAAGCCCTCTGTAGGGAGGGATATTGCCCGCGTTTTAAATTGTTCGAAAAAAGGAAACGGCTTCCTTGAAGGAAACGAGTATATCGTCACATGGGCGCTCGGTCATTTAGTGACACTAGCTGACCCTGAAACGTACGATGATAAATATAAAGCATGGCGGTTAGAAGATTTACCGATGCTCCCGAAGGATTTAAAGTTAGTTGTCATTAAAAAAACAGGCAAACAATTTCAAACGGTAAAAACGCAATTAAATCGTAAAGATGTAAATGAAATTATTATCGCCACTGACGCTGGTCGTGAAGGAGAATTAGTAGCGCGTTGGATCATTGAAAAAGCACATGTAAAAAAAACTGTCAAACGACTTTGGATTTCGTCTGTCACCGATAAGGCAATTAAAGAAGGATTTAAAAACTTAAAACCTGGTAGTCAGTACGAAAATCTATATGCATCTGCCGTTGCAAGATCAGAGGCAGACTGGTTCGTTGGGATGAACGCTACGAGAGCGTTGACGACAAAGTTTAACGCTCAACTTTCATGTGGACGAGTGCAAACACCGACAATTGCAATTATTGCCAAACGTGAAGAAGAGATTAAACAATTTAAGCCGAAACAGTTTTACGGAATTACTGCCCAAACGGATAAAAATTTAAAACTCACTTGGCAAGATGAAAAGTCAAATGATTTGAAAACATTTGACAAAGTAAAAAGTGATGAATTACTAAAGCAGTTAAAAAATATCAGAAGTGCCGAGGTAGTTGAAGTCACAAAAACAGCGAAAAAAAACTTTGCACCACAGCTTTATGATTTAACAGAGCTACAGCGCGATGCAAACAAAGCATTTGGCTATTCCGCGAAAGAGACACTCTCGATCATGCAAAAGCTTTATGAACAACATAAAATTTTAACGTACCCGAGAACGGATTCACGATTTATTTCGACGGATATTGTTGATACGTTAAAAGAACGCGTCAAATCATGTGGTATCGGGCCTTACGCAAAAGCTGCAGCCAAAATTGTCAAAGCACCAATTAAAGCAAATAAATCATTCGTCGATAATAGCAAAGTTTCTGATCATCACGCGATCTTGCCAACCGAAGAGTTTGTCAACCTAGCTAAACTTTCAGATAAAGAACGGAAAATATATGATCTAGTCGTGAAACGCTTTCTAGCGGTTCTTTCACCACCGTTTTTGTACGAACAGACGAAGTTGAAAGCCAAAATTGGTTCAGAAGCATTTATCGCAAGCGGTAGAATCGTTCAGTCACTCGGGTGGAAAGAAGTGTATGAAAATCGTTTTGAAGACGATGATGAAGGTGACCTAAAGGACCAACAATTACCGAATATTGTTAAGGGTGACAAGCTCAATATCACTTCTATTAAACAAACAAACGGTGAAACTAAGCCACCGGCGCCGTTTAACGAAGCAACATTACTTTCGGCGATGGAAAACCCGGGAAAATATATGGTTTCAAATGATAAAAACTTAGTGAAAACACTAGGGAAAACCGGTGGATTAGGTACTGTAGCGACAAGAGCAGATATCATTGAAAAGTTGTTTAATACGTTTCTTATTGAAAAAAGAGGGAAGGACATCTTTGTGACAAGTAAAGGAAAACAACTTCTTGATTTGGCACCAGATGATTTAAAATCCCCGGAATTAACAGCAGAATGGGAGACGAAGCTTGAAGCTATCTCAAAAGGGAAATTAAATAAAAATATTTTCATTAATGATATGAAAAGCTACGCAAAGCTCGTTGTAAGTGAAATTAAAAATAGCAAGAAAAAGTTCAAACATGATAACCTTACAGGTAGCAAATGTCCAGAGTGTGGGAAGTTGTTACTGGAGGTAAACGGTAAACGTGGAAAAATGCACGTCTGTCAGGACCGCGAATGTGGCTATAAAAAAACAATTTCACAAACATCTAATGCTAGATGCCCAAATTGTAAGAAGAAGTTAGAGCTTCGTGGTGAAGGTGAAGCACAAATTTTCGTATGTAAATGTGGCCATCGCGAGAAACTCTCAACATTTAAAGAACGGAAAAACAAAGAAAAAAACACGAAAGTTTCGAAAAAAGAAGTTTCGAAATACTTGAAGCAACAAAACAAAGAAGAAGACGAGCCGTTTAACAATCCGTTTGCCGAGGCGCTAGCGAAGTTGAAAAAATAGTTTAGATTGGCTAAGTAAATTCACAGAGCGTGCGAGACCGAGTGTAAGTTTCCGAATTGCAAAAGCCGAAGTGGAAAAGGTAAGTAAAACAAGGTTTAAAAGGCTGAATTTTCGCAGGTAAGCTCATGAAGGTAAATAAGTCTGAATGTAAGTGAATAAATTAAAACAACGATTCGAGCAGGGTACGCGAGTAGGTATCGCGTACCCAATTGTTAGCTGTGACGATAAAAATTACTATGATTTCAAAAAAAACGGTGAGGTTAAGCGACTGCTCTATTAATTTAAAAATCTTACATGTGTAATTAAGCCATTTTACACTCTATAAACGGCTACTACATGTCGTTCTTCTGTAGAAGCTCGGAAGCTAGAGAACCAGATTGCGAAACTATATTACCCCAAGCATCATATTGTTATTCTGCAACAACATAAACAACGGGCTATATTCCAGTCGTACCGATTTGAATTACATTTGATTCTGGATTTTTATTTTCAAAAAATCTATTCATTATATAATTCAAAAAGGCTTCACTTGGTAATGATAAAACTTTGGCCTTGCTATGAACAATATAAAAATTTCTTCTTAAATTAAGCCCTTGAAGTTTTATTTTACGAAGTGTCCCTAGTTTTAATTCTTTTTGAATTGCTGTCAAAGAGATAATGGAGACTCCCATCCCAGATTCGACTGTAGCTTTTATCGATTCAGTGTTTTCTAACTCTAATACAACATTTAGGTTGGTAGGATCTAGATGATGACTTCTTAGCGTATCTTCCATTACTTGTCGTGTACCCGAACCTTCTTCTCTCAAAATAAAAGGAAGAGAAAATAACTCTTCAGGAGTTAGGATTTCTTTTTCCCCAATTAGTGAGTTGTCAGATTTTCCTGATGAAATGATCACAAGCTCATCCTCAAGAAAAGGCTTACATTCTAATGAAGGGTGAAACATTGGTGCTTCAATAAATCCGAGATCAACTTCTTCATCAATTATTTTATTAATGATTTGTTTTGAATTATAAATTTTCATGATGAGGTTTACTTGAGGGTATTCTTGTTTAAATTTGCCTAATGTATATGGTAATAAATGTTCTCCAATTGTTAAACTTGCACCGATAAACAAGTTGCCATGAATAGATCCAGACAATAATGCAAGGTCTTTTTCTGCTTTATCTACAATTTCGACAATCCGCCTTACATAATCGAAGAGAAGTATCCCAGAATCGGTTAATTCAATTTTTTTTGTAGTTCTATTAAAGAGCTTAACCTTTAGTGTTTCTTCAAGACTTTTTATTTGAAGACTAACAGAAGGTTGGGAAAGGTGATGAATTTTTCCTGTTTCAGAGAAGTTCTTTTTAGTAGCTGCAGTGTAAAAAACTTTTAAATGGTCTAAATTCAAAGCACTACCCCCTAAGTTTTAATTGTTATTATTCCATTATATACCATGAAGTTGTCCTTTTATTTAAAAAAATTAAAATATTCAAAAATAATGTATTTACTTTGAAACGCACCACGTTTCTTACTTTTCTAGGTATATAATTTTACAATATCATACGAAAATGAAAAGAATTCATTGTAGTTTTTGATGCTACTCATTAAATATTCTAATAATACTAAAGATTTAAAAAACGTTGATAAAAAAGTTTTTTAATGCTTTAATATTCCTAATATCCTTAATAGCGGATTGGTTGGGTCATTTAACCAATATACTATTAAATTAGGCAATAATCGAGGAGGAGTCTAAATGGCAAGAGAAGTTCATTTAGTAGAAGAAGTGGCAATACGGCTACTGTAATTAGTAGAGGTATGAAACAAGGAAGAAGTGTTACGGTTGATGGTGATGTTAAGCATGTTGAAATATTAAAGGATATTCCATATGGTCAAGGGGGAATACGTAACCACATCCTTATACTTTCAGGAATAATTTACGAAAACTATACGGCCGAACGTGTTGCAGCAACAATTGACGGAGCGGTTGCAATTAATAGTTGAATTATCGTGAACAGGCATTATACGAGGCAGTAACAACGCTATGGTACAAACGGTCTTATTTTCCGTCTGACGAGGACTGTTATTTATTTCCTACTTAAAAACTTTTTACGAGTACCAACTCCAAAGGGAATATTTTTTAGTACTCCATCCTATTTACTAAAACAATTATATTTAAAGGAGTGGTAAGATGGAGTTGATTTTTATAGGGATTGGTTTATTAATAGGGATGATAGGCACTATTTTAGGGGCGGGGGGCGGATTCCTAGCTATACCAATCCTTATTCTTTTTTTAAACATTGAACCTTTATATGCTGCGGGTACCTCGTTATTATTTGTCGTATTAAATGGTTTTTTTGGTACAGTATCCTACATTCGTTATGGAAAAGTTGACATAAAAAATGGGATTAAATTTTCATTACTATCATTTTTAGGGATATTATTAGGAGTTTATATAGCTTTTCAAATTGAACCGCGTACGTTTCAACTCATATTTGGGATATTAGTAATCATACTGGCTCTATGGATGATTTGGAAAAACTCACTAGGAAAACAACAGAGCGAAGAGAGTTATTCATTTAATTGGAGTAATCTCAATTTTAATAAAAAGGTTTTAGGTTTCTGCTCTTTAACGGGAATTGGAATTATCTCGTCGCTAATGGGAATTGGTGGTGGCCCTTTCATGGTGCCCATACTCATTTACATTTTAGGGTTTCCTGTAAAGTGGGGTGTACCTACCTCTCAATTTGTTGTTACATGTATTGGTTTTATATCTGTACTTTTTTATATTTTTAACGGCTATATTATCTGGTCAATTGGGATTAATTTAGTATTAGGAGCAGTAATCGGGGCTCCATTAGGAGCGTTTGTTTCTAATCGTATGCCTTCGAAAAAATTAGTTTATTTATTGTCTACAGTGTTACTCTTTATTGGAATACAATTTTTATATTAGTATATATGCCTTTTTAAAGGGATGAAGTAAGGTGGTTTTAGTATGGACCTACTTTTGAGTGCGGTTGCGATTTTCTTCTCAGCTTTAATTCAATCGACTACAGGCTTTGGATTTGCTTTAATTTCAATTCCGATTTTATCTTTAATGTTTGCTCCTCAGTGGGTAATACCGCTAGTGATGCTCATTTCGTTTTTAACTTTAAGTATTAATGTGAAAAGCGTGTATAAAGGTTCAGATCGAAAATTGCAAAAACGATTGTTATTAGGAAGTTTACTCGGACTACCCATTGGGGGGGGCGTCTTCTTTTATTTTGATGTTGAAGGTTTAAGGTTATTAATAAGCATTGTAATTATTCTTATTACACTCTTATTAATCTTTAAACATTATTTTGACAGGTGGTTAAGTAAAATCGAGAAAAAAGATTGGTGTTTTGGTGCATTCTCTGGATTTTTAACATTTAGTGTTGGATTACCTGGTCCGCCAATTATGCTTTATTTAGAAACGAAAAAAGCTGATCAAGTCTATTATCGTGCCAACGGAATAGTATTTTTGTTTTTCATTTACCCATTTCCATTAACGGTGTTACTTTTAAGTGGGTCAATAACAATGGAAATGGTAAAATATCTTCTATTATTATTACCAGTATCATATTTAGGGGTTTTAGTAGGAAATAAAGTCCATAAGTTAATTTCAAAGAAATTTTTTATACTAATAACTTACACAATTCTTTTGTCAACAGGGATTTCATTATTACTTAGAACATTGTTATAAATGGAGAATTTCCATTGTGTCTATACAACGGAGCTGATCAAAACCTTACTATTAATTATGGCTTCATTAGAATTTTAAATGATACAGATCTTGAGAAACCTAAACCTATAATGAAATAATTATGTTAGAATCGAACTAAAATTGAAACACTTACTCCCTAAGTTATTAGTTAGCTTACATTATATAAAAGGGCTGTCCCAAAAGGTCATAAAATGACCTTTTGGGACAGCCCTTTTATTATTAAAGTGAGATAAAACCTCCTAATAGAGATACCATGATTAAACTTACAACGCCAACCGCAAGTGCTGCTACCATCCCAATAAAGAAGGGCTTAATTCCTAATCCTTTAAATACACCAAAGCTTGTAGAAAGGCCGACTCCGGCCATCGCAATTCCTAAAAAATATTTAGAACCTAACGTATTGAGTGTTGTCCAGGTATTTTTCCATTGTTCGGGGCTTAACAATCCGAAAGCAACACCATGGTTAGTTACACCAGCATCTCCTATTGAACGAGCAATAGCCATGCCTAAAAATCCTAATACGAATAACGGAATTAACTGATACCACTTTTGAGTTGTTACCGGTCCATTTGTACGGTCTGCTACTTTGTTTAAATAATAAAATGATAATAATGGTACAACCGCTAGAATTAAAACATTTCTTGTTAGTTTTGTAATTGTTGCAACATCAACAACCTTTGACATTTCAAACACTTGGTCATAAATAAGAGCAGCACCTGCAACTTGAGCCGTTTCGTGAATCGATGTACCTAAGAAAAGACCTGCTTTAATAGGATCATCTTGAAATAAATAATACGCCAAGTATGGGTAGGCGAACATTGCGATGACGCCAAAAAGTGTAATGTTTGCAATTGCATATGCTACTTCTTCATCATTGGCTTTAATTCCAGGTGAGATCGCGACTATCGCCGTAACACCACATATTCCTGTGCCACTGGCTACGAGGGTCCCTAGTCTGTGAGACTGTTTCATCTTACTGGTAATCCACAATGTGACGAATAAACCTGCAGCGACACACGCTAGGATAATCGGAATGCCCCAGGCTCCTAATTTTACAACATCTATAAAACTTAACCGGATCCCCAACAAGATAATTCCAAATCTTAATATAAATTTTATAGAAAATGTAACGCCATCCTTAAATACTTCTTGTAAACCAATGATATTCCTTACTAACAAACCAAGAATAATCGCTACGAAAATACTAGATATGGGGCTTGAACTTGTACTTGGAAGCCCTTGTAATTGATTAACCCAAGTGCCTAGCCATTCTGCTAAAAATATACCGACTAACATAATCCCTAAACAATACAAAATTCCAGGTAAGATGTTTTTAATTTGTTTCAAATTTTTGTATAGGTGTTTAGTTGTTAATTTTTTTTCTACTTTCTTTTTGTCAGGAACTCCCATACTTTCATCTCCTTTTTCTAGTATTAGTAATTACAATAGCATAAAAATCATAAAAGAAATCATTGCAGTTTTCGATATCACTTATTAAAAATTCTAATAATACAAAATATTCAAAAAATATTGATAAAAAAGTTTATTGGTGTTTTAATAGCTTTAATAGCAATTGGTTGGGGCATTTAACCAAAAAGCTATTAATTCAGTCAATAATCGAGGAGGAGTTTAAATGGCAAGAGAAGTTCATTTAGTAGAACAACTGGACAATACGGCTACTGTAATTAGTAGAGGTATGAAACAAGGAAGAAGTGTTACGGTTGAAGTTGATGGTGATGTTAAGCATGTTGAAATATTAAAGGATATTCCATATGGTCACAAAATTGCTGTTCGTCCGATTAAAAAGGGAGACGCAATCTTAAAATATGGATTAAGTATCGGTACAGCCTTAGAAGACATCGAAGTAGGGGATCACGTTCATATTCATAATATTGAGAGTAATAGAGGCCGTGGAGATTTATTTGTTAAAAATCAAGCTGAAAAGGAGCGTGTATAATTATGAGTACTTTTATGGGATATGTTCGTCCAGATGGTCAAGTGGGAATACGTAATCACATTCTTATACTTTCAGGAACAATTTACGCAAACTCTACGGCCGAACGTGTTGCTGCAACAATTGACGGAGCGGTTGCAATTACTCATCCACTAGGACGTTGTCAAGTAAGACCTGATTTGCGTCAAACATTCCAAACATTAGTGGGTACAGCTAAAAATCCTAATGTAGGTGGAGTTGTCGTGATTGATCACTTCCGTGAGGAAGGTTGTACTGCAGAAGAGATTGCTGCAGAAGTAGCTAAAACTGGGAAGCGTGTCGAAGTAGTCAATATTCGAAAATCTGGCGGGGCTATTGAAGCGACTGCTGAGGCAACGCGAAAAGCGATGAATATGAAGCGTGAACTATCTAACTTAGTTCGGGAACCTGTCAGTATTTCAAACTTAGTATTCGGCTTAAACTGTGGAACATCTGACACGAGTTCAGGAATTGGATCAAATGTGGCACTTGGGGTTTGTTCAGATAAGATTGTTGCTCATGGAGGACGTTCAATCCTAGCAGAAGTTATGGAGTTAATGGGAGCTGAAGACTTTATTAAGGAACGTTCAGTGACACCAGAGGTAGGAGAGAAAATTGTAGGTTATATCAACGATATGGAGAGGCGCGCATTAGCGAGTGGAGAAGATATTCGAGGATCACAGCCGACAGGTGATAACATTATTGGTGGCTTAAGTACAATTGAGGAAAAATCGTTAGGAGCCTACATGAAATCAGGTAAAGCGCCAATCGTAAACGGATTAGAGTGTGCAGAATATATTGAGCAAAAAGATCCAGGTGTTTATGTAATGTATACTCCTGGTCACGGGAGTGAGTCAATTTCAGCAATAGCGGCTGCAGGTGCACAAGTACTCGTTTTTAGTACTGGAGGAGGACATACAATTTCTCACCCAATCATGCCAACCATTAAAATCACGGGTAATAACGAGTCATTTGAATTAATGGAAGATACAGTTGAATTAGATTTAAGTGGCATTTTCCGTGATGAACTCACAATTGCCGATGCAGGAGAGGTGATTTATAACGAAGTCCTTGAAACTTGTAACGGAAAGCTTACAAAAGCGGAAATTTTAAAAGAACAAACAGGCTTTGCTATTCACCGTGTAGGGGTAAGTATTTAACGGACATACTTAATATTTACAGAAAGAATTTAAACAAAAACACTTATATGGGTAAGGGGTGTCACCCTTACCCATTAGAATAAAGGGAGGTGCCTAGTGAAGGTTTTAATTACGGAAATCATTTGGCCGGTTGGAATTGAAAAGCTAAAACATTATGCTCAGGTTGAATATGACCCTTCATTATGGAGTAATCGAGAATTATTGCTTGAAAAAGTGAAAGATGTAGACGCAATTATTGTAAGAAATCAAACGAAGGTCGACAATATATTATTAAATGCAGGACAAAAGCTTAAAGTAGTAGGACGCTTAGGTGTTGGTCTTGATAATATTGATCTTCAAACAGCCAAAGAATCTAATATAATCGTCGCTTTTGCGAGAAATGCGAATGCAATTTCTGTTGCGGAGTACGTAATGGCGGCAATGTTAGAAGCGAATCGTCCTTTATTTTTAGCTGATAAGGATGTTAAGTCGGGAAATTGGGACCGAAAAAGATTTACAGGCGCTGAACTATACCAAAAGACGATTGGTTTAGTAGGAACAGGAGAAATTGCACATCGTGTAGCCAAACGGGCATTGGCTTTTGGCATGAACGTTGTGGGGTATGATCCATTTTTCACTGAATATGATTTTCCATTTTCAGAAACAGGCATTCAACAAGTTTCGTTTGAAGAACTGTTAATAAACGCTGATTTTATTAG
The DNA here is from genome assembly GCA_007120055.1 of Anaerobacillus sp. The sequence continues at coordinate 7,795 of SKOL01000394.1, read as the reverse complement.
TATTCATGTACCACTAATTGAGTCAACCAAAAATCTCTTCTCTAAAACGGAATTTAAAACAATGAAGAAAAATGCTTACATCATTAATAGTTCTAGAGGTGGAATTATCGATGAACAGGCATTATACGAGGCAGTAACCAGTCATCTAATTGCTGGAGCCTATCTCGATGTATTAGAAGAGGAACCCGTACATCCTGTTAATCCACTTTTAACGTGTGAAAATGTCGTCATTACCCCTCATGTAGCAGGCTTAACAGAAGAATCACAAATTAGAACTTCAGTATTAGTGGCTGAAGAAGTTTTGAAAATTCTTCAAGGTGAAAATGCGCTTTGTGTTGTTAAATAAATGAGTGGTGAATTAGATGTTTAATACGTTTAAGGTCGATCGAAAAAGCATCTCAGACACTGTGGCTGATTATATAAAAGGCCTTATTGAAGAGGGGAAGTTTCAAGCTGGAGACAGAATTCCTAGTGAGCGGGAAATGGCTAAAACATTGAATGTAAGTAGAAATACAATTCGTGAGGCTTATAAAATTTTAGCTGCGATGGGTTATTTGAAAATTAAGCATGGGAACGGTGTTTATGTGGAGAATTACGAGGAAAGTGTTCTGAATATTACAAAAAATATCCTTCTTAAAAAAAACCAAGTCGTTGAGCTATTTACTATTCGAAAAGTCTTAGAAACCACTGCAGTAAGTCTCGCTATGCAAAATCTACATGAAAAAAACGAAGTGAAACTAAGATATATCCTTGATGTAACAAAGCAAGCCCTAAAAGAGGAACCATCCAATGAAGAGTTATCTAATCTAGATCAAAAACTTCATTTAACAATCACTAGAATTTCAGGAAATTCAATTCTATTAAGAATAATGATGAACTTAATAGATTTGTTAGATGAAGCAAGGTTTGAAACGCTTCATATTCCAGGTCGAGCGGAAATCTCATTAAAGCAGCACATTAAAATACTTGAAGCGATGTTAAGTCACGATGGTGTATTAGCAGAGAAATACATGTTTGAGCATTTAGAAAGTGTCGAAAAGTCAATATTGTCTAATAAAGAAGACGGAGGTAAAGATAATGCCCCTCTATAATTCCGATGATTTAAGGGAGTTTTGTAAAAATGTTTTAACTAGTATTGGTTCTGAAAATGAAGACGCTTTTAATGCGGCGGATGCATTAATCAGAGCAAATCTTGAAGGTGTAGATAGCCACGGTATTAGTCGATTGGGGATTTATGCTAAAAGAATGAGAGACAGAAGAATTAACCCTGAACCGAACATTAAGATTGAAAAAAAAGGAGAAGCTGTTTTACTTGTTGATGGTGATAATGGCCTAGGGCAAATTGTATCAGCAAGAGCAATTCAAGCAGGTATTTCTTTAGCGAAGAGAAGTGGAAACGCTTCCATTGCGGTTCGTAATAGTAATCATTTTGGAACGGCGTCGTATTTCTGTCAAATGGCAGCGAAAGAAGGGCTTGTAGCTATGGCATTTACAAACTCCCCACCAGGAATTCCACCATGGGGGGGAACGAAAGCGTTTTTTGGTACTAATCCCATTGCGTTTGGTTTTCCTAATGGAACGAGTGCCCCCGTAATTATTGATATGTCAACAAGTGTTGTTGCACGAGGGAAAATTATTCTTGCAGCAAAAGAAAATCAATCAATACCAAAGGGTTGGGCCATCAATGAAAAAGGTAAAGAAACTGACAACCCTCATGAAGCTTTGAAAGGAGCAGTCTTACCAGTTGGTGGAGCAAAAGGCTATGCGCTAGCTCTTGCGGTCGAAGTATTGACCGGTATCTTATCAGGTGCTGCTTATGGACCAAATGTTCACAATATTTATAGTGAGAAAAATGAACACGCAAATGTAGGTCACTTTTTTATTCTCCTAGATATAGAGAAATTTATGCCACTTGATACGTTTAACTACATGATGAAAGGTTTTATTGAAGAAATTAAAGCAACACCGAAAAAAGATGGAGTTGAAGAAATTCTTTATCCAGGAGAAAGGAGAGAGCGAGAATATCAGAAAAGATTAAAAGAAGGAATTATGATCTCAGAAGAAGTTGAGCAGGAGTTAAGGGAAATAAGCAATTTAGTTAATGTATCTTTTCCAAGTTTTAAAGTTTCAATAAGTTAACAATTTAAAGGGGGGGATTTATCAATGATAGAGTTGAAAAGTTATAAAATCTTTGTTTTGTTTATAGGTTTAATTAGTATTCTACTTGTAGTTGGATGCTCTGGGGAAGCTACTGGTGGTGAAAATGGATTGAAAGAAACGATTACGATTAAATATACACATGGTGTTGGGGCAACTTTAGACGATCCCCACCAATGGACCGCGGTAAAATTCAAAGAACTTGTTGAAGAATATACAGATGGAGCAGTTAACGTTGAAATTTTTCCAGCTGGTCAGTTAGGTAGTGAACAAAGAGGATTTCAAGATGTACAAAATGGCATTGTTGAAGCTACCTCTCTAGCTGTTAATAACGCAACTGCTTTTGCACCAAGTCTCGGTATGTTTGATTTACCATACATTTTTCAGAGCCGTAATGACTTTTATAAAGTGGTGGATCAACTTTGGGACAAAATTAATGATCAAATGATAGAAGAGTCGGGGAATAGAGCGATTATATGGTTTGACCAAGGGTTTAGAGTTATTACTAATTCAGAAAGACCAATTAACAATATGAATGATTTAAAAGGCTTAAAGATTCGGGTTCCACAAAATCCAATGATGCTTGAATCGTTTAATGCATGGGGGGCACAACCTACACCAATCTCGTGGGATGAAACTTTCAGTGCACTACAACAAGGTGTTGTTGATGGGCAAGAAAACCCATATTCAGTTATTTACAGTAGTAAATTCCAAGAAGTTCAAGAATACGTTACAGATATTCATTATAAAATGTGGATCGGACCTGTTGTTGTAAATGAACAATGGTTGCAAAACTTGCCTGAAGAAATTAAGGAAGCAATTATTAGAGCGGGTCAAGAAGCCTCATTAGCTGTGCGTGAATTTATCATTGAGAAAGAACAGGAAACATTAGAGCGACTTATTGACGCAGGAATGCAATATAATGGAGCACCTGCTGATGAAGAAGATTGGGTAGAAGCCGCAATGGCACTGTGGCCACAATTTTACGACAGAATCGGCGGTACAGATCTACTAATAGAAGTAATGGATGTATTAGGACGTGAGTTACCGTAATGGTTTTCATAAAATAAAGGTAAATACTGTACCTTTATCTTAAATATTTCCGACTTTATCTTGAGGTGGAAAAATATAACATTTCACCTTAGGATAATAGTCGGAAATTCATTCCATGTTTGGGTATTTTCAGAGATCACACTGGGGGTGTGCTTGAATTGAAAAAAAAATTATTATGGTTGATTAATAATTTTGAACAAGTTTTATGCTCTTTGTTCTTGTTAACATTAGTTGTGCTTCTTTTTACTCAGGTTGTTTCTAGATATGTTTTTAGTGTTTCTATTCCATGGACTGAAGAACTGTCACGGTATGTCTTTTTATGGATGGTATTTATGGGGGTAAGTTTAGGAGCTAAAGAAGGTCAACATATCCGTATTATTGATCATTTTAAAAAACTACCAAAAAAAGTGACAATAGGCATTATTTTGTTTGCAGATTTAATATGGTTAACCTTTAATTTTATTGTTGTTATAGAAGGGTTTAAATTGTTTGTAAATATGGGTCAATATGGATTGTTTTCAGCGGTACTAGATTGGGATCTTAAGTATATTTTTCTAGTAATTCCTATTAGTTTTTTATTAGCCTCTATTAGGATATTACAGAACCATTATGTGCAATTCAAAGCTTTTAAAAATGAGTCAAGCGAGCAAGGGGGATTTCAATGAGTCTCGACCTGTTAGTTTGGATAGCGTTATTTGGGTTAATATTGCTCGGTGTTCCTATCTTCGTAAGTTTAGGTATGGCAACTTTAATTGTTATTACACAGACATCGATACCATTAAGTATTATACCACTTGACCTTTATAAAGTTTCTGAAATGTTTCCACTAATAGCAATTCCATGTTTTATTTTAGCTGGTGCTTTAATGGAAAAAGCAGGTATGTCTAAACAAATTGTCCAAGTGTTTTCCATGCTTGTTGGAAGAAAACGTGGGGGGTTGGGAATTGTTACAATATTAGGCTGTGTTTTTTTTGCAGCAATGATTGGTTCTGCACCAGCAACTGTCGCCGCAATGGGAGCTATAATGATACCTTCTATGATTAAACATGGATATAGTAAGGACTATGCTGCTGGGGTTTGTTGTACAGGTGGAGCACTTGGTATCTTAATACCGCCTAGTAACCCGATGATTATTTATGGAGTTATTGCTAACGTATCAATTTCAGGTCTTTTCGCAGCAGGTTTTATTCCAGGAGCGTTTGTGGCTACCGCGTTAATGCTTACTGCTTACTTAATTGCTAGAAGACATGGGTTTAAAGGTTCAGATAAAGTTTATACAGGAAAAGAAATCCTTAAAGTTTGTTATAAAAACATCTGGTCATTGCTCACCCCAATAATAATTCTCGGTGGGATATATGCAGGGATTTTTACACCTGTTGAAGCTTCTGTTGTTGCAGTTGTCTATGCTTTTGTAATTGGGGTTGTTATTAACCGACAATTAACTCTTAAGAGGATATGGGAAAGCCTTCATCTAGCAAATATTTCAACTGGTATGGTTATTATTGTTGTTGGAGTCTCATTCTTATTTGGTCGATTTTTAACTATGTATCATGTCCCACAGCGGTTAGCTGATACAGTTTTATCAATTACAAGCGAACCTTTTTTAGTATTACTATTGATTATTTTAGTTTTGTTTGTACTCGGTATGTTTATGGAGACGTTAGCAACCATCGTAATTCTTGTCCCGGTATTATTACCGTTAATTGTAGAACTTGGAATTGATCCAATTCACTTTGGTATTATTATTGTAATGACAAATGAAGTTGCTTTATTAACACCTCCTTTAGGAATTAATTTATTTGTTGCAAAGAGTCTTACTGACCTTTCATTTGAAAGGATTGCAAAATCAGTTATTCCTTATGTTATTGTCCTAGTTATTATGACATTAATTATTGCTCGTTTCGAGGATATTGTTTTATTCTTACCAAGGTTATTATATGGATATTGATAACACTGTTTTGTTTTTCAAAAAGATTTCATAAATCATTAAAGGGAGAGATAAAATTATGGAGCACAGACAAATGTTTATTAATGGAGAGTGGGTCAATGCAATTTCACAAAAGACGTATGATGTTGTAAACCCTGCCAATGGCGAAGTTGTTGCAAAGGCTGCTTATGGGGATAAGGAGGATGCCGCTTATGCTATTCAAAGTGCATCAGATGCATTTGAATCATGGTCAAAATTAACAGCTAAAGATCGTTCACAATATTTATATAATTTATATGATTTAATGCTTAAAGAAAAGGAAAGCATTGCAGAACTAATTACATTAGAAATGGGAAAGCCACTAAGAGAATCAAGAGGAGAAGTACAGTTAGCTGCGGAATACTTATTGTGGAATGCAGAAGAAGCTAAGCGAGTATACGGAGAAATTGTTCCAGCGTCAAGTAGCGGAAAGCGAATTCATGTAATTAAGCAACCTATTGGGCCAGTTGCAGCTATTATTCCTTGGAACTTTCCGGTATCAATGTTAACTAGAAAAATTGGTCCGGCTTTAGCTGCAGGATGTACTGTAATTTTAAAACCAGCGAGTAAAACCCCTGGAAGTGCAGTTCGATTGTTTGAATTAATAGAGCAAGTTGGTATACCTAAAGGGGTCGTAAATTTAGTTATGGGAAGATCAAGTAGTATAGGTAATGAATGTTTACAGAATCAAAAAATTAAAAAAATTACATTTACAGGTTCAACTGAAATTGGTAAAGAGTTACTAAGGGGCGCAGCTGATCAAGTGAAGAGAGTTTCTATGGAACTCGGCGGGCATGCACCATTTATTGTTTTTGAAGATGCTGATCTTAATAAGGCAGCGGAAGGTGCTTTAGTTAGTAAATATAGAAACGCAGGGCAAACTTGTATTTGTTTAAATCGACTCTATGTTCACCGCTCAGTAAAAGAAAAGTTTGAAACAATTTTAAAACAAAAAATCGAAAGCCTAAAGGTAGGTAATGGGTTTGATGAAACCACAGATGTAGGACCTTTAGTTGATCAAAGCGCATTAGAAAAAGTAGAACAGCATGTAGAAGATGCAGTTAAAAAGGGAGCCAAAGTATTAATAGGAGGCAAAAGAGTTGAAGTTAACCTAGCTGGTCATTTTTATGAACCAACACTCCTTTCAGATGTAACTGAGGATATGATGATCACTTACGATGAAACATTTGGCCCTGTAGCTCCTATTTATGTGTTCGATAATGAAGATGAAGTTTGTAAAGCCGCAAACAATACAAACTATGGATTAGCAGCTTATTTTTATACGAAAAACTTAGGACGTACAATTCGTGTTTCGGAAAAGTTAGATTACGGTATTATAGGTATTAATGATGCTGTACCGACTACAGTTCAGGCACCATTCGGTGGAATGAAAGAGAGTGGAGTAGGAAGAGAAGGTGGACACCAAGGGGTAGAAGAATTTTTTGAAACTAAGTTTCTATCTATTGATGTTGAATAAAAGACGTATAAGGGAGATGAGTAGGATGAAAGTAGGTTTTATTGGATTAGGAAAAATGGGTGGAGGATTAGCTAGAAATTTAATTCGTTCAGGTTATGAGGTTACCGTTTTTGATATTAATGAAGAAGCAATTAAACAGACATTGGCTGTGGGTGGAAATTGTTCTGAATCACCAGTTGAACTTGCTTCTAATGTTGATGTCTTGTTTACTAGTTTACCGCTTCCAAAACATTTAATTGATTTAATGATTAAAGAAACAGCATTGTTTACAATGATGAAAAAGGGTTCGACATTAATTGATGTCAGTACTATCGATCCACAGACTGCTAGATTAATTGCTAATATTGCAAAAGAGAATAAAATTAATTTCTTAGCTTGTCCTTTAGGAAAGGGACCTGCTCAAGCTGAAGAAGGAACAGAACCCATTTTTGCTGGTGGAGATAAAGAGGTTTATGAATCTTTTGAGTCAATGTTAAACAAGATTGGTGATCCGGTTTTTTATTTGGGAGATGTTGAACAATCTACAGCCTTTAAATTAATAAGTAACATGATTGGAATGACAAACTTAGTAGTAATGAGTGAAGGGTTGAAGTTAGGAATTGAGGCAGGTATAGAACCTGTTTTACTAAAGCAATTACTACACGATACAGGAGCAGACTCGTATCAACTTCACTTACGGGCACCTTGGATATTAAATAATGATTATGATACTAGATTTTCTGTTAATTTAGCCCTAAAAGATGTCCGTTTAGGTGTTGGAATGGCTGAATACTTCAAGCAAAGTGCGCCTCACGTTTCATTGGCTGTAAAGCATTTTGAAGAAGCCCAAAAACTAGGATTTGGGGATGAAGATTGTGCGGCTGTGTACAAAATATTTGAAAAAGAAAAAGTAACAGAAAAATAATATTAAAATTAGGGTAAAGGAGTAAGATTTAGCGACTGCCTTTACCCTTTTGTCAGAATCTTCGCTTTAAATTAAGTGGTCATATTTAACTTGTTCTCATTCTTATAAGTGTTATTTACTAGTTAACCGTTTAGTCGGATATGCAAATACACTCCTATCAGTTCATGCAGGTGATAACTCGTTTCAAGCAGAATATGTACGGTAATTCTTTTACAAGATTATTAAAAAATTGGGTATC
>SKOL01000528.1 GCA_007120055.1 Anaerobacillus sp. | reverse complement strand
TTTTAATTACGTTTAAAATTACTTCGTTTACGTGATTTTAGTTGGTTCAACTTTTCATTCATTCGCTTTTGCTGGGCATCCGTTTCTTCTCGTAATAGTTGAAGAGCAACGATCGTACCATCAGTGATCGTTACATTTACAATACTACCTTCTTTTGCACCTTGAGGAAGATCTTTTATCGGAACATTGTATTCTTTTTCTTCCTCACCTATGAGAATAACCGCCCATTCCCCATCAACAAATCGGTCAATTACAGCTTTCATAATGTCGAGCATCCTTTCCGCTTTTAAATATACTTTTCTCATCTGAGTGAATTTCATAATTACCTAAATTGAACCATATCAAACATATGTAGTTGCGAGCGAATTAACGCAACTACATATTAGATTCTTATTGGAGATAATATTGAATTATGAAATTCATTAATCCATTATCTATTTTACGGAGCATTGAGCCTTTTTTATACTGGTGCGTTATTTTAATTAACTAGCTCCCGCTTTTTAAATAAATAGGTTGTTAAAAATAACAGCGCGAAGATCAACATAAATGTTGCCAAAATTGCTAGAAAAAAATAATCTGCACCAGTTCCAGTTAATAAGATCGATTGACTGTGCGTAGATAACCTTGCTGGACTCCAATACATGTATTTACTAAAGATGCCAGTTAGAACGGAAAGAAGTATCGTCGTTCCTAACGTTAAAAAAGCAATCGCACCGATACTCTTTATGATCGAGCTGAAGAAAATAACAAGTGTCATTAGAAAAGTCAGCCATATCGCATAAATGACGGCTGCTAACAACATATCCCCAATGATAAATTCCCCCATTAAAACGTACGTATAATAGGCAGCGAATACGTAACCGAGAAAAAAACTAATGATAGAAAATAAAGTGATGCTCGCCCATTTTGCCGTAATATACGATGTAAACGAGACAGGTTTTACTAAGATCATAATAAAAGAGCCAGAACTTCTTTCACTAGCGACAATTCCCATAGTTGCTAAAACTAAAATTAAAATACCAATTTGTGAAAACTGACCTAGTGTTGCTACTAATACTTCTTGTGCAGTCGGAACAGGCATTTCAAACACGGCACCTTCTGGTAATCCACCAACAGCTTCTAAAATTTGTGGCATATAGTAAGATGATATTGGCTGCATCATTCCTAAAAAAATAAATACGAGTGGCACCCATATCCACTTAAAATTTTTCAACATTTCTTTATGTTCTTTTGAAAATAAGATAAACCACTGCTTCATTTTTTCGCCACCTTTAAGAAAAGGTCTTCTAAAGACGTTCGCACAAGCTCGAACTTCCGTATTGGCACCTCATTTTTCACAAAATAGTTTAAAAGCTCACTTCTTGCTTGTTCAACATCGGTAACAGTGACCGTTAATGTCTTAGGTGAATTAGAAACAAGTTCAGAAACAAATGTATAGTTTTTTATATCAGTTTTTAGGTTTGGAAGTTCTTTTTCTATTTCAACATAAATCGTCGGTTGTTCGTGATTTTTTTGTAACTCTTCTAAAGAGCCACTAACCGCCATTTCCCCATCTTTAATAATGTAGATGTGATCACAAATTTCTTCGGCATCATGAAGAACATGTGTAGAAAATAAAATCGTCGTCGTCTCTTTTAATTTCTCCATTAATGTGATTACTTCTCGACGTCCGATCGGATCAAGAGCCGACACTGGTTCATCTAAAATAAGCAATTGGGGATCATTCATTAATGCTTGAGCAATTCCGAGCCTTTGCTTCATTCCCCCAGAATAGCCACTAATTTTCTTTTTTTTCGCATCTGCTATTCCGACCAACTCAAGTAATTCCTCCGCTTTAGCATTAGCAGCTTTTTTAGATAAAAACGAAAGCTCACCGACGTACTGTAAATATTCTCTTCCTGTCATCCATCCATAAAAAACAGGATATTGCGGTAGATAGCCAATGTACTTGCGGAAATCTGATTTTTTAACCCCTGTAAAAGTGATCTCACCTTCTGTTTGTTCCATAATTCCCGCTAAAATATTTAAGGTCGTCGTTTTTCCAGCACCGTTAGGGCCGAGAAGAGCTGTACAAACTCCTTTTTTTAACTGAAGTGATAATTTATTTACAGCCGTTGCGTCATTAAATTTTTTCGTTAAATTAGATATGGTGACGAGACTCATCAATCTGTTCTCCTTCCTAACAAAAAGTAGGCAATCGGGCCAAAAATACTAACTATGACAATAATGAGCACCCAAAGCCATCTCGGACCATTCGTTTTTTCAATACGAATACAATCAATTAAAGCAATAATCATTAGTAATAATTGAATGATAACTGCTGGCAAAAGCAACGCCCAGTTTAACGATAAAAACTCTTCCATATATCACCACTCCTTTTTTAGGTTAACTATATATATAACGTTTAGTGTGAGATTTGGTTTCAGTATTAATAATTTATTTTTTAGTAAGCGATATGTGCGTGAGGCTTCTTGTTTGGGTATTTTCTTATTTCGGTGCATATTTCCTTTTTTGGGGGCGTAAATTACTTATTTCCGTGAGTATATTCTTTTTTTATAAAAAAAAGCACACTTCCCGTTACGAAAAGCGTACTCTATCCTTAATAATTTATTCATTTTGCAAAAATGCGAGAACTCGTTCTTCGTATTCTAGTTTGTCTGTCAAATAAGATTCTATGTGACCGCCACCTTCAGTGACCCAAAGTTCTACTTGTTCTGTGTTTGGAATAGCTCCAAAAATGCGCTCGCTATTTGAGTATGGAATGGGTTCATCATCTGTACTATGGATAAGGAATAGTCGGTTCTCACCGATGTTTTCCACCGCTTGATATGGACTCACTTCTTCAGCGACAATCCCTGAAAGATGCGGGATAATATTAATGATCAACGATGTGAACGGGAAAGAAGGTAATCCTGACCAGTAAGGTAAGTTTTCTGTTAAGTACTCCTCTAAATCTGCAAAAGGACTGTCAGCAACGACGGCGCGAATATCATCGCTCTCTGTCATTGCTAAAATCGCCGTTACCGCCCCCATTGACCAACCGATTACTGAAATCTTTTCAGACCCTTTTTCTTCTTTTACAAAACTTGTTGCACCAAGCAAATCATCTTTTTCAAACTGACCGATCGTCACTAATTCACCATCTGATTTACCTGAGCCACGAAAATCAAATAACAAGACGTGATAACCTTCATTCGTCAATCTTTTCGCTAACTGTAACGTCGTTATTTTTTCTTGCGTTCGAACATCTCCATATCCGTGAGCAAAAATCACCGTGTGTTCTGCTTCAACTTCTACACCATCATTTTGAGCTGGCACCCACCAACCACTTAAGCTAAGGTCATCTTTCTTACTCAAAAATGAAACATCCTCGTAAATCAAACCAAAATCAGTGGGGAATTGCGTGATTTCACGTCTTTCGGGCTGCGTTAAGTTTTGACCAACGTATATTGATATCGTGACAACCATGAGCATAGATATGAATAATAGTAGAGAAAGAGATATGATAATTTTTTTCCGATAACGCCTTGGTCTTGACTTCGTTTGTTGAATGACAGCCATATTGAAATCCTCCGAATCTATTTTTTATCTTTATCGTATTATTTTTACAAAATTTATAAAATATCCTTATAAATTTTAGATATTCTGTTATTTTTAATAATATAAAACATAAGTCGATGTGTTGGGTGAGGTGAACGATGGATATTTTTGTTGCAAGACAACCTATTTTATCTAGAAATGAAGATATTATTGCCTATGAGCTTTTATATCGTAATAGTCGTAATAACAGTTTTTCAGAAATTGATGGTGATGCTGCGACAATTGACCTACTCGTCAACTGTTTTGTAAGCATCGGTAATGAAAAATTAGCTAAAGGAAAAAAACTATACATCAATTTTACAAGAAATCTCTTATTAAAAAGGCTCCCATGTCTTTTCCCCCCTGAAAAAATTGTTATTGAAATACTTGAAGATGTTGAAGCCGATGACGAGGTCATTGCGGCGATTAAGGAATTTAAACGATTAGGTTATACAATTGCGCTAGATGACTTCATAATTAACGATTTCAACAAAAATTTCCTTCCTCATGCTGACATAATTAAAGTTGATTTTGTTCAAACTTCTTTTGTCCAACGGAAAATTCTATTAAACCTTGCTTCTCATTATAATATATTACTACTTGCTGAAAAAATTGAAACTAGAGATGATTTTATTAAGGCGTTAAACGAGGGTTTTGATCTCTATCAAGGATATTTTTTTAGTAAACCTTTAATCATTTCCGATAGTGAGGTCCCTTTTTACCCAAATGATTACAATAACATATTAAATGAGTTAAACCAACCTGAACCATGCATAGATAAAATTACGAATATGATCGAATTTGACATCTCACTTTCTTATAAAATTTTAAAAATGGTAAACACGTTTGCTTATTATACTAGAATAAAAGTTACGTCCATTCAACAAGCGATCGTTTTTTTAGGATTAAATGAGTTAAAGAAGTTAATTACAATTATTACATTGAAAGACCATGGAAGAGATACGCCCACTATTAAGGAAATAATTCAACGCTCATTAATTAGGGCAAAGCTTGCTGAGCTATTAGCGGAACCTTTACTTGGGTATAATAAAAAATCTGAATCATTCATGGTTGGATTGTTCTCACTACTTGATACGATTTTACAGCAACCAATGAAACAAGTATTAATGAAACTGCCACTTTCTGAAGAAGTAGAAAAGGCGTTGCTTGGGAATAGCAGTAATTTTGACTTAATACTTCAGTTAATTTCAGCTATGGAAAAAGGTGATTGGCAGCAGTTGACTGAACTAAGTCCACTTACCCCTCTTAATTTATCTAGCTACTATCAAGAAGCGGTTGAATGGGCAAATAATATTCAGACCTTCCTAGAAGAAGTGTAAACGTTTTGCAGCTGGACGAAAACTCGCAAATAAAAAAGTTTCACGCTTGAAAAATCATCGCGTGAAACTTTTTTTGCATTACAGAACAAAATAAATGTAGCTTCCTATCACTTATTTAAAGCTTCCTGGTACTGACTTAACAACCTGCCCTTTCGTTGTTACTGATACTGGAGTTACTCCTTGTTGAATAATTTTCATTACTGTCACCTCCTTGTTTGAGTTTTGAGTGTTGAGTTTTGAGTTTAGTGTTATCTTGGGTTATGCTACGAAGCTCATCCCTCACAACTCATAACTCTTCACTCAACACTCAAAACTGTCTTTTAATCTCAAAACTACTTTGCAATTAACCTTAAAACCTTTTTAATTTGCCGCTTTTCGTGAGAGCACGGTCGGTCGCCACCTGTCGCTTTTCGATAAAACGGACAATGGTTTCCTTGGCAAGCCGGTCTAAAAAAACACGATTGACAGTTTTCATCGGTTTCTTCTCCCGAAGTCGTCCAAAGGGCTACTTTATCGTAATCAATATTAAGTGTTCCATCTTCTTCAAGTGTGCCTAACTGATTCTCTTCAGCATCAAACGCTAACGTACACTTAAAAATTTGAGCATCACTTGCGACAATAAACGAGTTCGGCTTTGCTGCATAACATACAGAAGCTGTCGGTTGAAGGGAACCCGCAATTAAAGAACTCATCGGAAGTCCTTCTTCAATTGCTTTTTCGGTAAACTCCCAAATTTTTTCATCAAT
>SKOL01000413.1 GCA_007120055.1 Anaerobacillus sp. | reverse complement strand
TGAAAGTATTTTCGTAACAGTTGAGCAAGGAAATCGAGAGGTGTTGTCTCTACTTGCCGATACACTTTGTCGATATACAAATGGGTCGCATTTGGAAGCTCATGTTTTAATTGTTTTCTTAATTTTTCACCTGCATCATCGGCATCAACTAGTATGTAAACGTCGTTGTCCTCGATAGGATAAATGATCGTCTCAAGCTTCTCTTCACTTAAAGTTCCGTAAGTGCAAATAATATTTACCGGTTCATCAAGTACTTTCTCGACTGTTTTACGATCATTTTTACCCTCGACAATTAAAACTTTATCCTCCATGTTCCTCATCCTTTATCCATAAAGTAGTCTAATAGTATATTAAAGAATACTTTCATTTCTTTTAGAAAAAGCCAGTTTATTTTATAAAACTCATATCTCCCCAATTATCTACATCAGTGACAATCTTTTTCAATAAGGTAAAGCCGAGCTCAAAGTCGCGTAAATCCGCAACTTCAACTGGTGAGTGCGAGTAACGTCTTGCAAAAGTAATCGCTCCAGCTAAAATACCTTCGCGCTCTAGGTGAACCGCTGCTAAGTCAGTTGTCGCACCGCTCATTACCGCTAATTGATAAGGGATTTCTAATTGTTTGGCATAACGAATGAGTAAATTTTTTACTTGCGGTGACATAAGGTTTCCTCGTACTGCCCCTCCCGCCAAAGCAGGGAACACTGGGCCTCTTCCAATCCCGACTGGATAACCACTATTTAAGCTATCGGGTGTGTCAGCGCAAGGAATTGTATCTAATACTAATGCGAAATCTGGATTCACTTTATAAGTTGCCACTTTGGCCCCCCGAAGACCAACTTCTTCTTGGGTAGCTATAACTCCAACTAATGTTCCTGCAAAATCTTTTTCATTAAAAAGGTCTTTAAATAGTTGCACGAGTAAAACACAGCAAGATCGATTATCGATTGCTTTTCCACATATTAAATCCTGATTTGTAAATTGATCAATTTCACTTATGTATGTAATCGGGTCACCGATATCGATTTCCATTTCAAGTACTTCTTCTTTGGAAGACGCCCCTACATCAACGTAAAGTTCATAAATGGATGGAATTCTTTTTCTTTCTTCGGGAGTTTGCAAGTGTCCTGCCTTCACACCGACGACACCGAAATGCCCGTTCACATTTACTTTTCGACCGATGAGTAACGACTCAATTACGCCACCCGTCCGTTCGATTCTTAAAAAACCGTTATTATCGATATCGCGAACGACACAACCGATTTCATCGGAATGAGCTGAAACCATCATCGTTGGTCCTGGCTTATTTCCTTGAAGGTATGCATAAATATTGCCCATATGATCAACTTCCATTTTATCGGCATAGGGTGATAATAAATCAACTAACGCTTTTACGACGTTCATTTCCTGTCCTGGAGTTCCTTGAATATTGGCTAAATCACGCAGTTGTGCTAAAAAAGCTTGTTTTTCCATTGAATTAGCTCCTCCTTTATTTAACTACTTAGATCGGACTTTGATAAAAGCAACTTTAAGATAGTTTCCTTCTTTATATTGTTTCATGGTTCGAAAATCATCAGGAAGTGAAAACTCCTCAACGATCTCGTATTTCGCATTCGACTCTTTAAATGCCGCGTCGATAAAGCCTTTAAATTTTTGCATATCAAAGGTTGCGCAATTCGTCGACGCAACAATAACTCCTTGATCGTTCGTAATCGCAATCGCTTCTTTTAAGAGTTGTTTATAATCTTTCGCAGCACTAAATGTGTATTTTTTAGATCGAGCAAAGCTTGGCGGATCGAGAATGACCATATCAAAGCTTAAGTTTTTCTTGACGGCATATTTAAAGTATTTAAACACGTCTTCAACAATTATGTCTTGTGCCTCATAGTCAATATCGTTAATGCTGAACTGTTCAATCGTCTTCGCTAAACTGCGATTAGCAAGGTCAACACTCGTCGTTTTTTCGGCGTTCCCTAGTGCAGCAAAAATCGAAAAGGCTCCTGTATATGAAAAAGTATTGAGTACCGTCTTCCCATTGGCATAATGGTCACGGATTGTTTTTCTAACTTCGCGTTGGTCAAGAAAAACACCAACCATTGCCCCTTCATTTAAATAAACGGCAAATTTAACGCCATTTTCTTTGACGACAAGCGGGAATTGTCCTCTCTCACCAATGACAAAATCATCTTCTTCTATGTATTGACCATCTTGATTAAAACGCTTTTTCTGATAGATGCCTTTGTAATCAACGAGTTTTTTTAATGAAGCAAGCACATACTCACTAAACTTAAAAATACCTTCACTGTACCAATTAATTAAATAATAACCATCAAAATAGTCGATTGTTAAGCCGCCAATCCCGTCACCTTCAGCATTAAACACACGAAAAGCCGTCGTTTCTTTATTATTAAAAAACGACTTTCTTTTATTGAACGCAGATTTCAGTTTTTTGTCAAAAAAAGATTCGTCAATTTTTTCGTTCAGATTTTGAGTAAGTACCCAACCATAACCTTTGTTTTGTTTACCGTAATAGCCTTTAGCGATCAGCGATTGACGGTCGTCAACCAGTTTAACGATCGTTCCTTCCTCTTTTAAGTCATTAATATTAATGATTGCTTCCTTAAAAATTAACGGATAACCAGTTTTAAATTTTTTTACGAACTTCGGTTTTACTTTTAAAATCATTTCAGTTTCCATAGTCACCAACCTGTTCCACATTATCATTCTCTCTATTTTCACATAAGTAATAGGGCGATGTCACGTTTTCAAACAAAAAAGCCCGAACGCGTTGACGAATAAGCTATTCTCCAACGGGTTCAGACCAATAAAAACTATTTATTATTTTTATTTTGTTCTTTTTTTAATTCCTTCTTTAATGACGCATTTTCTTCTTTCAACTGCTTTTTGAATGCGAGATCTTCTTCTTTTAATTGTTTCTTTAATGCCATATTTTCTTCTTTTAATCGTAATTTATCTTCTTTAAGCTTTACTTTCTCTTCTTTCATTTTCAACCTAGTTAACTTATCTTGGTATAGTATGATGTGTTCACGGCGCAACTCTTTAAATAAAGAGATAATCATAAAGATCATAACAATGGTGAACGGTAATGCGGCTATGATTGCTGCTGTTTGTAAAGCACCTAATCCACCCGAAGCAAGTAGTACTGCTGCTGCTGCGGACTGAATGATTCCCCAAATTAATTTCACTGAATTTGGTGGATTTAGACTTCCATTTGTCGTCTGCATTCCGAGTACAAACGTCGCTGAATCGGCAGAAGTAATAAAAAACGAACAAATAAGAAAGATTGCAATAAGCGAAATAATCGTGCTAAGTGGGAATTGTTGTAATAACGTAAATAACGCTACTTCCATTCCACTCGATTCGATAACGTTCATAATACCAATATTATCGTTCATATCTAACGAAATCGCTGTACCACCAAAAACGGAAAACCATAAAGCACTAAATAAAGTCGGAACTGCTAAAACCCCAATAACAAATTCACGGATCGTACGACCGCGAGAAACACGGGCAATGAATGTACCTACGAATGGTGCCCAAGAAATCCACCAAGCCCAGTAGAAAATCGTCCAACCTTGAACCCAGTTCGTCTCAGGGTTAAAAGGGTCCATTCTGAAACTCATACTGACAATATTTTGGAAGTAATTTCCGAGAGTTTGTGTAAATGCCCCCATAATGTACGTTGTTGGACCTAGAAATAACACGAACAACATTAAAGTAACGGCTAAATATACATTCGTCTTACTGAGAATACGAATTCCACGATTTAATCCTGTTAGCGCAGAAATCATATATAAAATCGTAATGATGATAATGATCATGAATTGAGTGGCAAATGTATTAGAAATCGCAGGTGTGATCTCAGATAAGCCTCCTGAGATTTGCATCGTACCAAAACCGAGCGATGTCGCAACCCCGATAATTGTCGCAAATACGACTAATACGTTAATCATTGTCCCCATTCCACCCTCGACTCGATCGCCGATTAACGGACGGAATGTTGCACTAATGACCCCAGAATATCCTTTACGAAATTGAAAATAAGCTAAAACAAGAGCAACCATTGCATAAATAGCCCACGGATGGAGTCCCCAATGGAAGAACGAATATCGTAAAGCTTGTCCAGCGGCTTGATAGTCTGTTACATTCTCATGTGGTGGAAAATAAAAATGATACATCGGCTCAGCGACACCCCAGAAGACTAAACCAATCCCCATTCCAGCTGTAAATAGGAATGAAAACCATGTGAGATAGTTATATTCTGGTTTTTCGTCAGGCTTCCCTAACTTTATTTTTCCATATGGACTAAAAATCAAAAATAAAGCAACAACTAAAAAGGCACTTGCTGCTAATAAGTAAAACCAGCCAAATTCATAAGTAATAAATTCTTGTATTAGACTTGTAACTTCATCTAAATTATTTGGAGCAAATGCTCCCCATAAAATGAAAATTATCGCTAATATCGCAGAAATCGTAAAAACGGGCGTTAATTTCTTCAAGTAATATTCTCCTTTATTAAATTATTTAAATTTAGTAACGGGTGTAATTAGTATTGATTGTTCGTAGTTCTATTATATTTTGCCGAAACTGATTTTGAATGCAATACTAAACCGATAAAAGTGACAACCTATTAAAAGTAAAATTTAAAATACTAGTATATCATTTTAATACGTATAGATTATCATGCCTCCATCAAAGTATTCGTAAGTCATATAGTTACTCCTTATTTTAAAAAACCTTTTTAATGATAACATAATCAAGCAAACTATGGAAATAAATTAACCGCAATTAAAGGTTAATATAGGCTACTCAAAAAAGACAGAGCTGTCCCGTAAGTGTCTGAGCCCATGTAGATCTTACTAAAAATATAAACGTATAAATTTATTCTGTATATATTTGATACGTAACGGTGTCTACTTTCTTTTGAGACGGCTCCACATTATTTATTGAGACGATTGCTCTTTTGCATATTTTGGTTGTTCTTTTGGAAGAAATGTTGCAACTAAAATCGCACAAACGGTAGCGATCACCGCTAAAATAATGAATACCGAATGAAGTCCTGCCGCCAGAAGTTCAGGGGCTACGTTCGTTCCGTTATTCGTGTGCCCACCGATATGTTGGTTTAAAACAGCGCCAAGCACGGCAATACCGAGCGTCTGACCGAGCGTACGAAGAAAGGCATTCGATGATGCTGCGGCACCCCGGTTGTTCCAATCGACAGAAGATTGAACAATGACAGTAAAAACCGTAAACGACAAACCAAATCCTAAACCAATAAAAAACATGATAATGACAAGAAATACATTTGATGTCGTACTTGTGATAAATGTGAGTGCAAATGTTCCTAAAGCGATTAATACAACACCGACAAGAGAAATTGGCTTTGTCCCAACTCGAACGAGAATTCGACCGCTAATAAAAGCTCCTAATGGCCAGCCTAGTGACATCGGAATTAATGTTAAACCTGACGCCGTAGCCGCTAAAAGAAGCACTCCTTGCACCCAAAGCGGTAAATAGGCTGTTAGCCCGATCAGAATAGCGCCTAATAGTAATCCGCTTAAATTAACGATTAATAAGTGACGATTTTTAAATAAATGGAACGGAACCATTGGCTCCTTTACTTTTAATTGAACAATAATAAAGATGAATA
>SKOL01000418.1 GCA_007120055.1 Anaerobacillus sp. | reverse complement strand
TAGTAACCTTTTTTGAAAAAGTAAACATTCACATTAATCAACATAAATATACCACTTATTTTGTTTATTTGAAAGTAAAATTTACCGTAATTTATGTAAAAATAACATCTTTTTTTTTTGACAACATAAATTTTTTTATGGGAGTTTTCTATGAGTGAATTTCATAATTACCAAAAATGAGCCGCATCAAGCAATATATAGTTTGCGAATGGTTTTGACGCAACTATATATTGAACTTAGTGGCGATAATAATGAATTATGAAATTCATTGATTTGAGTGAATTTCATAATCCAAATAAACTACCCACATCCGTGTACATTAGTTGAGAACGATTTAACTCAACTAGATGATGTAGCACTCTAGTGGTACTAAACAAGGTTTATGAAATTCATTAATTCAAATAAAAATACAGAATAGTTTTTTTCATCATGTGGTTGCTTTTATGTAAAAACTTCAAAAGAGGAGTGGATATATGTTTTGTTCAATAGAAGACTTTAAAACAACTTTTAAAAAAAGGCTTGAAACGAAACTGAGTAAAAGTATTAACGACGCAACAAATAATGATGTTTATAAAACACTAGGGCAACTCGTGCGAGAAAACGTCTCAAAAAATTGGATTGATACGACAACTTATTATCAAGAAAATAAGCAAAAACAAGTTTACTATTTTTCAATGGAATTTTTAATGGGGCGACTTTTACAAACGAATATTGAAAACTCAGGACAATTTTTAATAATTAAAGAAGGATTAAAAGAGCTTGGATTTAACTTAGAAAATATTTTTGAAGAAGAACACGATGCCGGGCTTGGAAATGGTGGCTTAGGAAGACTAGCCGCTTGCTTTCTCGACTCCCTCGCTTCTCTCAACCTCCCTGGACACGGTTGCGGGATTCGCTACAAATATGGCTTGTTTGAACAAAAAATTATTAACGGGTACCAAGTTGAACTACCTGATTATTGGCTTCAAGAAAGTTATGTTTGGGAGGTAAGACGCCCTGATCGTGCCGTTGAAGTAAAGTTCGGTGGCTATGTCGATATGGTTGAAGTGGATGAGAAACTTCAGTTTCACCATAAAAATTACGACACTGTATTAGCGGTCCCTTATGACGTTCCTGTTGTTGGCTATCAAAACGAAACGGTCAATACGCTTCGGCTTTGGAGTGCTGAATCATGTAGAGAAGACTTCAATTTCTTCACTTCGAATAAAAATGACTATTATCATTTTTTACAATATAAACGTTCCATCGAAGATATTTCCGGATTTTTATATCCTGATGATTCGACGTATGATGGAAAGCTATTAAGATTAAAACAGCAGTATTTCCTCGTTTCTGCAGGTATTCAAAGTATTATTAAACAGTTCAAGGCAAAATATAGTGCGGATTTATTACAATTCCCTGAAAAAATTGGTGTTCATATAAATGATACTCATCCTGTATTAGTAATCCCAGAATTAATGCGAATTCTCCTTGATGAAGAAGGTTTAAGCTGGGAAGATGCTTGGAGAATTACAAAGGGGACCGTCTCATTTACGAACCATACAACATTAAGTGAAGCGCTAGAAAAATGGCCTGTCACAATGGTGAAAGAGTTATTGCCAAGAATATTTATGATCGTCGAAGAAATTAACGAACGTTATTGCCGTGAGCTTTGGGATCTTTATCCTTATGAGTGGAATAAAATTTCTGCTCTTGCGATTATTGGAAATGACGAAATTCGCATGGCGCATTTAGCGATCGTTGCCTCCTATTCTGTTAATGGAGTTGCCAAAATTCATACAGAAATTTTAAAAACAAAAGAAATGAAAGATTTTTATGAACTTTATCCACAGAAATTTAATAATAAAACAAATGGTATTACCCATCGGCGCTGGCTTTTAAACGTTAACCCTGACCTTGCTTCTTTAATCACAGAGACGATTGGCAATAGATGGATTGCTCATCCGAAAGAACTGACTAACTTAATAAAATATTCGAAAGATGAAGCGTTTCAAGAAAAGGTCGCTCAAGTTAAAAGAATGAACAAAGAAAAGTTAGCAAGATATATTAAAGAGCACAACGGAATTACTGTAGATACCAATTCAATATTCGATGTTCAAGTAAAAAGGTTACATGCTTACAAACGGCAATTACTAAATATTTTTCACATCATTCACCTTTATCATTTATTATCGGAAAATCCGAATATCGATATCACCCCTCGTACATTTATTTTCGGTGGTAAGGCAGCACCTGGCTATCATTTCGCAAAAAAAATTATTAAGCTGATTAACGCTGTTGCTACAGTTATTAATAATGATCCACGTATCCAAAATAAACTAAAGGTTGTCTTTTTAGAAAACTATAGCGTTTCATTAGCTGAAAAAATTATGCCTGCTGCTGATGTTAGTGAACAAATTTCAACTGCTAGTAAAGAAGCATCCGGTACGGGAAATATGAAATTTATGATGAACGGTGCGATCACACTTGGAACATTGGATGGGGCTAATATTGAGATAAGCGAATGCGTAGGGAACGACAATATATTTCTTTTCGGGCTGAAAGCAGAAGAAGTACTAAAACTTTATAGTGAAAAAACATACCGCGCCCGAGATATTTACAATATCGATTTCCGAATCAAAAAGGTGTTAGATGAACTGATGGGTAACCATCTTCCTGGTGGGGAAAGCGAATTTAAAGATATTTACTATTCCATCCTTTCTAACAACGACGAATATTTTGTGCTGAAAGATTTTGACTCATATTGTGAAGCTCACGAACTCGTTGATCAAACCTACCGCGACCAACAAAAATGGCTTTCGATGAGCATCACAAATATCGCCCATTCCGGTAAGTTTTCGAGCGATCGAACGATACAACAGTATGCAACAGAGATTTGGGGGATCAGACCACGTTTTTAAGTATTAATTATGTAATTCTTTAGGTTTGTTTTTAAAACTCATTAAGTTGCTATCTTAAATCAAAAGAGGGTGGGACAAAAGTGTCTGACACTTTGTTTTATCCCACCCTCTTTTCTCATGTATATTTTTTCGGAAAAATTATTCAAAACTTTAAGAAAGGATCATCTGCTCTGATTTTGCATCGAAATCTAATTTTTTCCCTTCAAAATGCCATTGATCGTTTTCGTTGATAAAAAATTTAACTCCATTCACTTCGATTACGTGAGCCTCTTCTTCTATAAGATCTTTTTCTACTCCTAAAAAGAAGCCTTCAGCACCTCGAACGAATAGACGAATTGCTTCATTTCCTTGTAATGAAAATTCATTTTTATAAAAGTTTGCTGCGTTTTGACTAATTTCAAGTAACATAAGAAGTTCCCCCTCAGATAGTTTATTTTATTTAATTTGTGAACAACTTCACAATTCCTTTTAAAAAATTTTTATTAACTCCCAAATTTGTTCTCTCTATTATGTGAAGTCGTTCACTTATCTTATAAATCTACTTTACTATTAATTCCGTGTTAATTCAATAGACTTCACAAATGCTACAAATGTTTGCTAAGATTTTCTAATTTATTGGAATTTATGCGAACATTTATCGATGATAATTTCAATCTTTTAAACATATAAATTTAGAAGAAGCAATTTAACAGAGAGATAGTTACTAGAGGGGGAAGCGTAATGAATATGCCATTTAAATTACCGAATAGCTGGAAGACATTCTGTTTTACTTATTGGATAAAATTTAAAATTCAATGGTACACGTTTTGGAGAAATTGGCACCATGTCAAATATTTTTATTACAATTCATCAAGACATCTTTTAAAAACGAGAAAGTATAACCGCAAACTTAGAAGTGTTAAAAAAATAATGGTACAATAAATGAAAGGTACTTTCTTAGTATGGCGATGTACCAAAAGCTAAAAGTTACCCTTTTAGTAAACACAAATAAAAAACGAGGTTGAAAACGATGAACTTTTATAGGCAATTAAGTGAATTTTACGACACTATTTTCCCACTAAATGAGCAATCGGTTACTTTTATAAGAAGTAAAATTGCCAAAGGTCCTATTTTGGATTTAGCAGCTGGCACAGGAAATCATTCCATAGCTTTAGCTAAATTAGGATACAAAGTTACAGCGACGGATTTAGATCAAAATATGGTTGAAAAAATTAAAGGAAAAGCTGTTGCAAATAATGTTCCTATTGAAACTCATCAATTAGCGATGGAAGAGCTTGATCAATTTCAACAAACTCGTTTTTCCACGATTATTTGCATTGGTAACTCGCTTGTTCACCTGCAAAGCTTCGAAGATGTAGCGAACGTAGTTTCCGAAATGTACGATTTATTAGATGCGGGTGGAAAGCTATTCATACAAACCGTCAATTATGATCGAGTGTTAAGCGATGGAATTACGAAGCTTCCAGACATAGAGCGTGAAAACGTAGCCTTTTATCGTACGTATGAACACCAACAAGATAAAATTGTCTTCAAAGGTACCCTAACCGTTGCAGACCAAACATATGAAAACGAAGTCTCATTACTGCCTTTAACTAGTGGGCAGCTAGGCCGAATTTTGCGTGAAGCTAATTTCACCTCGGTAAATATGTATGGATCTTTTAAAGGAGAACCATTCGAAAGAACATCCCCTGCGTTAGTTGTTGAAGCTACGAAATAAGTGAACGATGGTAGGGCACCACATATATTGTTGCTTTATATTATGAGGGAGTGTGCAGTAAGCTATAATACGCAGTATAGGGGGAGTGCGTGTTAATTGGATTCCTTATATCGATCGGGCACGCGAGTAGGTCTCGCGTTACTTTTTGGGTGAAGTGACGTTTTGTTCGGTAACGCGAGATCATCTTGCGTTACCTTTTATTTGATGTGATGCTCGGTTAGGTCACGCTAGAAATTCTTACGTTCCCTTTAGCTGATGTAGCGTACGATTGGGGGTGGGACAAAAGTGTCGGACACCACGCGGATCCTACTAAATATAGACGTAAAGATTTATCATATGTCTATATTCGGTGTCTAGCGGTGTCTGACACTTTGTTTTGTCCCACCCTCAATTTTGATGACAGCTCTGAATTCAGGCACTTACACTAATTTACACATCACCCCCTGTTTTACTGCGCACTCCCCCTATAGTGCCGAACATCATCGGTCAATGCATAAGCAAGAAAAGTCAGGCCGAACCCCAAAAAACATCAACTAATATTTTTGCAAATAATTAATAATTACTGTGTACGTTTTACGATCAACTTTAATGACTTGATGAAGGATGACCTGGTACTGTTTATTTTGGCTTTGCTCATGCTTTACAACTTCAAGTAATTCTCTTCCTAAGTCTTCATTTCCTAGTAATTCGATATCATAAATAATTTGGTCTACTATATCCATTGTCTCTCCCCCATTATAAAGAGTATTTATTTATATATACTCATAGCTTGTCTAAAACTTGAGTAAGTTTTTTCGACAAAAAAAAAGACTCTCCCATAAGTGTCGGATCGTCCGGTAAATTACACTACTAAATATAGACGTATAGATTTAACATTCGTCTATATTGGTGTACCTTACCTAACGGTGTCTAACACTTTGTTTTTAGGACAGCCTCTCTGTTGAAAATTAAAACAATTTATTCACTTCTAAATTTTTATTTTCTAAAATCTCTATTTGATTTTTCGTCGTTTTACCAATCTCGATTGTTCGCTTCACTAAGGTTATTGTATTAT
>SKOL01000731.1 GCA_007120055.1 Anaerobacillus sp. | reverse complement strand
TTAAATGGCGCAGGTGGCACGTCGTTATTAGAACGCCAGAAATGATGTATGTCGCTCAAGCGGTCGGTGAGAAAATTAATTATTTTGAAAGCTATCCATTTGAACCTATTCCAAATAAACCGATTATTAATGCCGCAATGCAAGACGAGAATTTAGCTGCATTTTTATCGTTTTCTCCTTCTTACCGATGGGAAGTCGTTCGAGTAGGTGACCACCATGAAGTTCGTTTTATCGATTTACGTTACAGAAGCAAAGGACATTATCCGTTTGTGGCGATTGTTAAGCTTGATGATGAGTACAACATTTTAAGCTCATACACCGGTTGGATTTACAGTGAAGAAACGCTCAAGAAAAAGCTTGAGTTTGCGACTGAGTGATATTTCAGTTTTGAATTTTGTGTTTTGAGTGTTGAGTTCAGTTTTGAATTTTGAGTTTTGAGTTATGTAAGTAAAGC
Organism: Anaerobacillus sp.; assembly: GCA_007120055.1. The sequence continues at coordinate 5,220 of SKOL01000731.1, read as the reverse complement.
TTCGAAGTTCTTTGTTTGTGCTTCGAAGCTTTTTTACGTTTTTTTAGCCAAATTTCCGCTTTTGCAATTCAAACATTATTTTAATAAGTGTTTAAATTTTTCGTTCGTTGATGCAAACTCGTGGAGTTTTTCACCATAATGTTGGATCCACTGGGCAACAATCATTTCTGTTATGTGTTGGCCTTCATAGGATCTACCTGCTTTCGCTCTTGTTGTTTCAAAATCTTCCCAAAGCGCTTCGACCCAATTGCGGGCCAAGCCATATGTTAACTCACTGTTTTTTGCTAATAACGTTTTAGCGAGGCGATCTAGTTTTTCTTCCATGATGCAATTGTCTCCTATTCATTACATTAATTGCTTATTATAATCTGTTACGGAAAACTCATACTAACATTGTACCGACTTATAAAGGAGGTTTCACCTGATGCGTAACAAAGAAAAAGGTTTCCCAAATCGAATGTCTTTCCATGGCGAGCCGCGTGCAAAGGAAGAATATTCTTCTAAGAGAGCCGATGGCACAATGAGAGATCATCCTCGAGAACGAATGAGAAACTCTAACGAAAATCGTAAATAGGACGATTTGATTATCTTTGTAAGCTTTGGATTAATCTAGGAGGTGCTAATCTTGGCAAAAAATAGTAAGGACCACCGTGCCAACTATCAAGATCCGTTCAATTCTCCACGTGCAAATCCAAAACATGCATTTATGCAAGTAAATGGTGAAACTCAACAAAGTCTTCATAACTACGTTCTGCAAATTCAAACGCGTAAAAGATCGTAGTGGTACGTAGGGCTGCTCCTATCGACTGAAATATTTGTTTTTAAACTGAGCTCTTGCAGGGGCGAGTTTAGTTTAAATCAATACTTTCGGTTGTCTCATTGAGGGGCAGCCTTTTTATTTCTATAAGAAGTTGTTCAAAAAGCCCGGTAATACAACTAACTCAATTCGCCAACTTTGCGAACGAGCATTGAAATCGGAAATGCTTCTTCCTCTTTTTCATTTCCATCTCGATAACCCCAAGCGAACACACCATTCATGTATGATATTTTAAATAGAGTGCCTTCTGCACCTTGAAGTTCATAGGTTTCTCCCGCTTTAAAATCTTCTGGATTTAATAAATATGCTTTGGCCATTGCGATCTTACGCTCATAAACCGCTAATTCGTTAATCATTCCCATTTGCTCTGCTTTACGAGCTTTATCATTTAAAGTTGCTATTTCTTGACGAAGTTCATATACTGAAAACTCACTATATCTTTTTTCCATGACCATTCCTCCTAAATTATATCTCCGTCCATTATAACAATTAAAAAAGAGGCTGTCCCAAATAAATCAATTGGAAACAACCTTGTAGAAAGGTGGAAGCGCCTTATAGAAGATACGCAAGTATTAAACCGATCGTTCCAGCTGCAAAAGAGTAAAAGAGCATTGGACCTAAAGTCATTCGTATAATCGCACCCTCTTTTCCTAACAAGCCAACGACAGAGGCTGCCGCAACGACATTCAAAACACAAATCATATTTCCGGCATTCGACCCTAGTACTTGCATGCTTAAAACGATCGTTGGGTCGACAGCAATTTGGTCGGCAACACTAAACTGAAACAACGAGAACATCATATTACTGAATGTGGCACTACCTGAAATGAAGGAACCTAAAGCGCCGATTAAAGGAGCAACAAGTGGCCAAGAGCCACCCATCATTGCAGATGCCGTATTCGCTAACTCAATGGGCATGCTTTGTAAGTTAGCACCATTTAATCCTGAATTGATAAAAATCCGCACCATCGGAACAGCAGTAAACAAAGCTATCGCACTGCCGACGATCGCTTTTCCTGACATTGAAAATGTTTGCGTAAGCTGTGAAGCATTCATTTTATGCACAAAGAACGTAATTAAAACGACTAAAACAAATACTGAACCTGGCAAATATAGCGGCTCAAGTGATGTTCCAATGTTTGTGCCTAAAATGTTGTTCCAAGTAATTTTAATGCTTAACAACCATTGTTTTAATGGTAAAAATTCAAGACGTGTTAATACGAGAAAAAAGCCGACTAATAAATACGGTATCCAAGCTACTAACAACGGTAACTCTTTTTTCATTCCCTTTTCCTTTACTTCAGGACCTTCACTTGCAAACTCTTGTCCAATCCAAGTTTTTAACCAAGAAGATTTTTCAGGGAAATCCCAAGGTTTTTTAGGTAATAAAAAGCCTTTTTTAGCTGCTGGAACGACAATGATTAGTCCGATTAAGCCACCAAAAATCGATGGGAACTCTGGGCCTAAAAACGTTGCCACTATTAAGGCTGGAACTGTAAATGCAAGCCCTGCAAAAAGCGCAAATTTCCAAACTTGTAAGCCTTCACGGAATGAACGATTTTTACCAAAAAACTTTGTTAACATTAATACTAAAATTAACGGCATAAAAGTTCCAACAAAAATATCAATTCTCATTATTTGTGCACCTAGGATGCTCATATAGTCTAGCATCGCCATATCTCCTAAGTATGGTTGAACAATTGACGCAATCTCTGATCCTTCTTGAAGCCCTTGGTTTACCCCTACAATGATCGGTGTCCCAACAGCTCCAAACGATACCGGACTACTATCTGCGATTAAAGCTAGTACAACAGCAGCTAGTGGTGGAAAGCCTAAAGCAACCATAAGTGGTGCACCAATCGCAGCTGGCGTTCCAAAGCCCGCTGCTCCTTCTATGAATGCTCCGAACAACCAAGCGATAATTATTAGTTGAACACGACGGTCTGCCGATATTCCTAAAAAGCTATTTCTAATTGTATCGATGGCTCCACTTAGCTTTAGGGTATTGAGAAGAAGGATCGCCCCAAAAACGATATATAAAATAGAGACCCCGATAATAATTCCCTCAAGTGATGCAGCTAGCACTTGAATTATCGGGACTTGCCAATAAACGATCGCCAATATAGCGGTCGCTAAAAGGCTAATTGGCATTGCTTTAATTGCCGGCATCCTTAGTACGACTAAAAAAAGTAAAACTGCAATGATAGGTGTTAACGCAACTAATGTAGTAAGCATTTTAACTAGTCCTTTCCTAAGTAAATATGTAGAAAATAAAATTATCTTATTCACTTAGGATTTATAACAATAGCAAAACCTATTCATTGGATAAAAGCTCTTGTTTACATCAATGCTGCAAATCTCGACTTTAATGCCCCGAAATGTCCGTTCTATGCTGAAAAAATCTATTCAATGCGCCAAAAGTCAGTTTCAATGCCCGAAACGACGTCAATGCTGCAAATAATGAGGTTGATGTGCATGGGGGAGTGCGCAGTAAAAGGTTTCGTTATATCGTTAGGGCACGCGAAAAGGTCTCGCGTTACTTTTTGGGTGATGTGACGCTTCGTTTGGGCACGGGAGAAGGTCTCGCGTTACCTTTTGGCGAGTGCGACGCTTCGTTCGGGCGCGCGAGAAGATCTTGCGTTACCTTTAGCTGATGCAGCGTACAATTAGGGCACTTAGACTAGGGTTAAGTGACCGAACTTGGATGACAGCTCTGAATTCAGGCACTTACACTAATTTGCACATCAACCACTGTTGCACACTCCCCCATACTGTTCACCTTGTTGTACTCTTCTACTCGTTATTTCAAGTAAGTTCCTTCACAAAGCACTAATAAAAAAGACTAACAAATTGGTTTCAATTTGCTAGTCAAATCAAGTTACATTTTTAATGTTTATAGGTAATGGAACCTATTATAGTCTTACAGGATCACTTCCTCTTTTCCTGTAACTGTGTTTACATATCTTTTTTGCCCATGTTGGTCTTTATAAACATGAACTAATTGATAATTACCTAACACAAAAGATTTGATCAATCCAGTTGAATGATAACTTAGCTTTTGACCTTCGCGCTTTTCTAAATTACTCAGACCCTCTTCGATCGTAATGTCGCTCTTTAACGAACTAGGTAATAACGAAGTGTCGATAACACTATTCCCTTCTCTTGCAATAAATCTATACAGTTGCCCCGACCTACCATCTACATAAATAAAAAGTGATTGTTGGAGCTCGTATCCTTCGTAAATAGGTGTTACTAAATAACTATACAACTGATGATCTTGGTTGCTATGAAAGTTATAATTCATACCTAAAAATTCAAAATCCCAATCGAGAAGTTCGGAATATTGTTTTTGTAAAAGATTTTGTAAATTTTCTCTTGCCTCAGCTTCTGGAAGTACATCTCCTGTAAAGTCTTGTCTAGTGAAATTATTGAATTTAATTAACTGCCCTGTATAAGCGTCAACTGTTACATTGTAGGTAATTCCATCTCTATCTTTACTGCGAATATCTACAGCATATTGTCCATTACTTTTCGGTGTTTGATTAGCCCACTCAAGAAAATTAACCGTAACATTTTCATCTTCTAAATCAAAAAGGTCGATAAGTTGGTTTTCAATTTCAGACTTCGGTAACGTTTCTAATTGTTCAGGAAGCTTTTGAAATCGAGTGTAATTATAAGTTAATTCATTAATTTGATCATGAAACTCGACAATCTTTCCGATATCTAGACGAGAAAATAAACTTACACGATTTCGTTCTTCCTCAACGTGCCCAAGGTATTCAAATATAAGATTATTTATTCGTTCAAATGCAATTTCATCCGTTTCATTCCAAAGCCCTTGGCGATACCTTTCGTTTAGTAATACTAAGAAATCATTTAAATGAAAACTAATGAAAAGCGAGCCAGTTGTGTTTTCATAATCTCTTTTTTCTAAAAAGTTTAAATAGCGTACGATCCTTGAGTTAAAATCTTGAAGCTCCATCGTTTTGTTCGTTACATTTCGATTAAACTCATAATCGCTTTTAGCAGACTCAATCTGAAATCGAAGATCATTGATGGCAGGTGCTGCTACCGATAGCTCATGAACGAGCCATTTTCGGTTATCTGCATAATTTAAAAAACTATATATAACGAGAAGTGAAGCCATAAAAAGTAGGGCGATCTTCATTTTTCGTAGTTTCAGCTTCATTTTTATTTTTTCATCTAACGAAGAAGATGGGGCAATCGTTTCGTTATCGACTTTCACTTCACTAGAAAAACCTTGACCACTCTCATAAATTTCTCTACATGTTGAGCAGCTTTGTAGATGTTCATCGACCCGCGCCCTTACATTAGGAGATAACTCATTTTCTTCGTATAAAACATATAAGTCTTGAACGACTTCGCAATCAAATTTCATATTA
>SKOL01000574.1 GCA_007120055.1 Anaerobacillus sp. | reverse complement strand
ATCAAAAACCATACTAACCTGAGTGAATTTCATAATTACCAAAAATGAGCCACATCACGCAATATATAGTTTGCGAATGGTTTTGACGCAACTATATATTGATCTTAGTGGCGGAAATAATGAATTATGAAATTCATTAAACCTTGTTTAAAAAACTAAAAAGGGGTAGTGTGCCAAATGGACGAAATGAATATGAACACTTATGAAATGGAACTTCACGATTATAAACTCGGCTTAGGTCATTTTACTGAAAAAATGCCAGACATTGCCGGTAAGTACAATGCTTTTGCAGAAGCTTGTTTTGCAGAAGGGAAGTTAAGCCAAAAAGAAAAGCAACTCATCGCACTTGGTATTAGCATTTATAGTCAAGATGAGTATTGTATTATTTATCATACGAAAGGCTGCATTGACCATGGCTGTTCTGAAGAGGAGATATTAGAAGCGATTGGTGTAACAGGAGCCTTCGGTGGTGGAGCAGCAATGAGCCAAGCGGTTACCCTCGTTCAAGACTGCATGGAAGAGTTTAATCAAAAAATGAATTAATTAAATACAATGAGTGGGGATGGGTCTATTCTCACTCATTTTTTGTTGAACGACAAATAGGCTCGCTCCCCCAGTTATATACGCACCGATATGAAAGACAGTCCCTCCTATCAATCTGTCTTCAAAAGCGCTCATTGTTGTTTTTTGGAAATGAACATTAGTCACTAGAAACGGTATAAATCCTCACGTATAATTGGTATAATCTAATTTCTTTGTCAAGGGTGCGAATTTCATAATACCAACAAGCTATCATCCTAGTTACACTAAACAAGGATTATCAAATTCATTAAAAAGGAATAATAGGGGATTTTAAATATGATTAATAAAATGTTTTTTTTAAACATGAAAATGGCGTCTGTATTGATACTCGTTTTTTTATTGTTTGTTCCTAAAGTGAGTGCAGATGTTAATATATTCGGAGAATATGCTGTTTCGATCGATGCGAATACTGGAGAAATTTTGTTCGGGAAAAATGCCGATGTAAAAGCTTATCCAGCGAGTGTCACAAAAGTGTTAACAGCGCTACTATTAATGGAGCATCTAGAAGAGGATGATGTGATTACATTTTCGGAAAACGCCATCCATGAAACGAGAAGTCGCTCACCTTTATTTTTCGATGTAGGTGAAACGATGAAAAGAGATGATGCGTTAATGGCATTAATGGTCGTTAGTGCTAACGATGTCGCTGTGGCGATTGCTGAGACGATTGCTGGATCTGAGGAAGCTTTCGCTAAAATGATGACCGAAAGAGCTTATGAATTAGGTGCCTATGACTCGACATTTATTACAGCGAGTGGTTTGCATTATCCGACTCACCGAACAACTGCTTATGATATGGCGTTAATCGGGATGGTAGCGATACAAAATGAAAAGGTTCTAGAAGCGATGTCAATGGAAGACGTTGAGGTCAGTACGTCAAGACAAACAAGAACAATTATAAATCGAAGTCAAATATTTGATGATGTAGATGCGCTTGCCGGAAAAACGGGTTTCACAACTCCTGCAGGTCATACGTTGATGAAAATAGATGAAGTTGATGGGAAAAGGGTGATCAACGTTGTGTTCGGGTCGAACCCACACTATATTTATAACGATATAAAAACAGTATCTGATTTAGCTATTTCAAAGATCGAAAATGATGTTGTGATTGATGAAACGAATACGACAGAAACGTTGATCTTTTTAGATCAGGAGATCACTCTGTTACCAGAAAAGACAGTACAACTAACTAAAAGGAAAGACATTGATAGTCCGTACCAGGTAAGTTTTAAACAAACGATGCAAAAAACAGAAGAATTTAAAGAAGAACTCTATGAGCACGGATTAAAAAGCGGGACAAAATTAGGGGAAATAACCGTTAAGTACAATCATCATGAAATAGACGTTGTTGATATGGTAACTGTTGAAGACTATGCGTTTGAAAAAGAAGCATTACTGCCTTTGTGGTTAAAAGTAGTAGCGGTGCTGTCATCGTTTTTAGCTTTCATTGTTTATGTCGTTTATTCACGCTTCATGAAATTAAAAGCAAAAAAACAGCAGTCTAATGCAGTTAAGGTAGCTAGATAATGAAGGACGCAGAGGATATTAGCGTTATATCGAGGAAATGTAGAGCATAACGTGGTGAGATAGTGTGACTAATAGTGAGTATGAAATGTCAGATAATTTAACTATAGAGCCGCTTTGTTGCAATAAAGCCCCCGTGTTAAGATAATAAATGAATTCAAAAACCGAAAGGATTGATTTATTATCCACCAGATTGAAACCAATCATACTGGAGAAATGGAAAAGGCAATGCAACAAACACATGGAATGGGGTACGCAGAGTACAATCGCAAACTCGAAAACAGAATGAAAGTTGAACGAGAAAGAGAGCGAGATCATCGAAAAAGTTTACAAGTCGTTTCTGATTTTTTTACGAAAGCAAATAGACCTTAAATAAAGTTTAAAAGTGTGTGGGACACTAGTCTCCCACACTTTTTTGCATACAAACAAAAGCCAAGCTCCCCTTCCAACTTTCCAACATTCGACTTTCAAGCCAACCAACCAACTTTCATACAAACAACCGTGACAATATACTCGTACCGCCTAGTATGTAAAAACATTGTTAGATTTTCCAACTTTCCAACCTTCTGTTTTCCAACTAACCAACCAACTAACTAACCCCAAACCCCAGTCTAACCCCAATTGAGACTCCTTTTCAACTACATATTTTTTTAGAAAAATTGAGCAAAAGGGGTAGACTTTTCTCAATTAATCCTTGATAATTGATTATTAGTTGGAGGGAGCTAATTGAGAATATAAAAGCTTCTTCACTGTTATAAATAATTTATTCACAAGTCTAGTACATTTTTTTTTGAACAATACACAAACTATTAAGTGAAATCGCTTAAATTTTTAAATTTTTCAAGTATTTTACTATTTTCGTTACTTTATATACATAAAAGTATAAAAAGTTCAAAAAATCGAGCCGTCTGACTTGAAGTGACTTTCTATTTAGTATAAGATTGTAATGAGAATAGATTGAGAATGTCGGTTACCCATCGTGTAGCCGTTCAATTACACATTGTTTTAATGGAGGGAAAAATAATGACAGCACCAAATTTAACAGTTAATGACCTTCGTGTTGCAATTGAAGGGAAAGAAATTTTAAAAGGGTTTAACATTGAGATAAATGGTGGCGAAATTCATGCGATCATGGGACCTAACGGAACAGGTAAGTCGACGTTAGCATCTGCATTAATGGGTCATCCAAAATACGAAGTAACGAGTGGTGAAGCATCATTTAACGGAAAAGATTTATTAGATATGGAAGTTGATGAAAGAGCTCGTGAAGGTCTATTTTTAGCAATGCAATACCCAAGCGAAATTTCTGGAATTACAACGGCAGATTTCTTACGTTCAGCAATTAACGCTAAGCGTGGCGAAGGTAACGAAATTTCATTAATGAAGTTTATCCGTCAAATGGATGAAAAAATGAAGGTTTTAGAAATGGATGAACAGTATTCACAACGTTATTTAAACGAAGGTTTCTCTGGTGGAGAAAAGAAGCGTAACGAAATTCTTCAACTATTAATGACAGAGCCAAAAATTGCGATCTTAGATGAAATTGACTCAGGTCTTGATATTGACGCATTAAAAGTCGTGTCAAACGGTGTCAACGCAATGCGTGGTTCGGAGTTTGGTTGCCTGATTATTACACACTACCAACGTCTTTTAAACTACATTAAGCCAGATTTTGTTCACGTTATGATGCAAGGTCGTATCGTTAAATCGGGTGGACCTGAATTAGCTGAGCGTCTTGAAGCTGAAGGTTATGACTGGATTAAAGAAGAGTTAGGAATCGAAGACGAAACTGTAGGGCAAGAAGCATAATTGGTAATCTAGAGGAGGGAAAGAAATATGTCAGTCGATACAAAGCTTCAATTTGATCGTGATTTCGTAACTAATCTCTCTAAAGACGCCAATGAGCCCGAGTGGTTTTTAAACCAACGTCTTGAGTCTTTAGATTTAGTTGGCACGAAAGAATTACCGAAACCTGATAAAACAAAAATTGATAACTGGAATTTTAGCCAGTTTAACTATAAACAACTAGAAGTAGCACCTAAAGAGTTACCTGAAGTCATTCAAGGGCTTTTAACGAAAGAGGAAACTGATCAAAATGTGATCGCTGAAAGAAACGGTACACTTGTACACTCTCAGATTTCAGAGTCATTAAAACAACAAGGCGTGATCTTCACAGATTTTGCAACTGCTTTAAAAGAGCATAGCGACCTTGTGCAAAAATATTTCATGAGTGAAGCTGTAACAAAAGATGAAAATAGTTTAACAGCGATGCACGCAGCGTTAGTCAATGGCGGAACATTTATTTACGTTCCGAAAAACGTTCAAGTGGAAGTGCCACTTCAAGCGATTTATTCACTCCGTGGTGGTGCTGGACTTTTCAACCACGTGTTAATCGTTGCTGATGAAAACAGTTCAGTGACTTATGTTGAAAACTATGTTTCAGAAGATAATGAAACAGCCGTAGCGAACATCGTTGCAGAAGTTTACGCATTAAATGGAGCGAACGTTTCTTTTGGGGCCGTTGATAACTTTGCTAACGAAGTGACAACTTATGTTGTTCGTCGTGGTCATGCAGAACGTGACGCAAAAATCTTATGGGCACTAGGCCAATTTAATGACGGTAACACCGTTTCAGAAAACAAAACGTTCCTTGTTGGTGAAAACTCATTCACAGATAAGAAAACTGTTTCTGTAGGTACAGGTGAACAACGTCAAAACTTTACTTCTCACGTGATCCATTACGGAAAGCACTCGGAAGGCTTAATGTTAACTCACGGAGTAATGAAAGATAGTGCAAGCTCTATTTTTAACGGAATTTCAAAAATCGAGCACGGTGCTTCGAAATCTAACGGTGAGCAAACAGAGCGCGTGCTTATGTTAAGTGAAAAAGCTCGTGGTGATGCTAACCCAATTCTTCTTATTGATGAAGATGACGTAACTGCAGGTCACGCAGCTAGTGTTGGGCGTATTGATCCGATGCAAATGTTTTACTTAATGAGCCGTGGTATTTCGAAAAAAGAAGCAGAACGTCTTGTTATTCACGGGTTTTTAGCACCTGTAGTAAAGGAAATGCCTGTTGACGCCGTTAAAGAGCGTTTAATCGAGGTAATAGAAAGGAAAGTTAACTAATGAATGTTCAAGAAGTCCGTAAAATGTTCCCAATCCTTGACCAAGAAGTAAATGGCCATCCACTCGTCTACCTTGATAGTGCGGCAACATCGCAAAAACCGATTCAAGTGATTGAAAAGCTTGATGAGTATTACCGAAAGTATAACTCTAACGTTCATCGTGGTGTTCATACGTTAGGTACGCTTGCGACCGACGGCTATGAAGGGGCACGAGAAAAGGTCAAAAATTTCATAAATGCAAAGTCAACGGAAGAAATTATTTTTACTAGAGGAACGACGACTGCACTAAATTTAGTCGCGTCTAGTTACGGACGGGCAAATGTAGGCCCTGGTGATGAAATAGTAATTACACCTATGGAACATCATTCAAACATCATTCCTTGGCAACAAGTTGCCCGCGCAACTGGAGCTACGTTAAAATATCTTCCTTTACAAAAAGATGGCACGATTGCCTT
>SKOL01000724.1 GCA_007120055.1 Anaerobacillus sp. | reverse complement strand
CCATATAGTTGTTCCCCTTCTTTTGGATAACGAGCTTGTCCAGTTACCATATCTCCCTCTCTTAACTTAAATTTCTTGATTTGTGATGCTGAAATATAAGTATCAAGTCCACTGGTAGTGTTTGTACTTCTTAAAAAACCAAAATCCCTTTCTTTTGCGATCTCGAGTAGTCCGTTTACAGAAATCAATTTTTGAGCAACATTAATCATAGATTTACACCTCTCTTATAGTTTTTTAAAAAATTTAGCTGAATGACAAGAAACAATTATAAAGATTAAAGTTAGTGAAGTTTTGTGATTAGAGATTGGTAGTAGAAGTTGATCGGAAAAGAAAGGTTTGAATAAGGAGAAGGTCTATAAGGTTGTTTGAAGAAGGATTTTTAATTAGCGTCGTGAAGTTATCTAAATATTAAAACAATTAATAGTTATTTGCAAGCGATTTTTCAAAAAATATACAAATAAATCTTGCTAGTTGTAGTGTTCGTATCAAGTTTGGAAGGGACTTAATCGTAAGAAGGACGAAACTGAAAGCAATAAATGATATAGCGAAGATGTGTGTGCCAAGGAGTAAGTCAAATATGCTACGTGATCTTTTGCACTCGGGCCATAGTGTGGCATAAAAATTATTGGTTTAACATTAAGTAAGGCGACCCGTATCACAAGTAAGGTATTTGAAGGACTCAATCTTAAGCAATTCGTAGTATTCTTGAAAAGTAATAAACTTTACATTGATTGCTACACAGTACAACGATACTGGTAATTAAATAACCAACCAAGAGAGACGATTGCTTTCAAAGTGATCGTCTTTCGTATTTGACTAAATACTGTGCAGCAAAGTCCTTCATATTGAAAAAACACAGCTCATTATTCTTATCATTTACAACCACCCCTAAAGAAACAAAAAAGCCTTCACAACCTGCTAATGTAGCTGATGAAATCAAAAAACTTTCTCAGCTAAAAGATGAGGCTATTTTAACAGAAGAAGAATTTAATAAACAAAAACAGAGCCTTTTATCTGATTAGTAATTTAGAGCACTTCTTTTTTGTTTTAGGCCATGTATAAAAGATTGATTTTCACATCAAAAATAAAATTCATAAAAAGGTGGCTCAATGCTATTACTTCAGTTAATATAGCCTACTTAAAAAGTAAGTATAATCAGTATTCGATTGCAGGGTAGGTTAACAGGATCTTTTGCTACACAGTACAATGATACTTTCAATAGATTAATCGAAGTAGAGGCAGTTGCTTATAAAGTTACGCCTTTCTTATTGACTGATAGCGAAGTCCTTCAAACCTCGGGGTCCTCTTTGAACGGAGAAGAGGAAGAAGAAAATGAATGTCCGACATTCTTCAGAAAATATTCGGAAAGTAATGGTTCCACCAGCAAATCCCCTTTAATAAGGGGATTTTTCCCTGCGTAAACACAAACATCGTTCTGTAGGTAGAAACAATATTTAACAAAAATCTCACTTCTGAATGTAATTTATTACAAAATTAGTGAAAATTTGATATGATTAAACATACTAATACAAAGAAAGCAGGACTCTATGAGAAAAGAAGATTTGACAAAGATATGGGTATACGAAGTCATTCCGGTAGCTAAGCATTGGTTTAGCTACTACAGAAAAAGAAAACAGCGGACAGTCCCTCTGGCTCTTGGTATTTTCTTATTAACTGATTTTAAAACGCTTCTCATTAATTATTTTATAGGAATATATAACGATAGAAGCGTTTCTGATATGGGGTTGCCCTTATTCCCTAGCTCAAGTATGTGGCTAGAGATGGCTGGATTTGCTTTGGTAGTCTTTTCAATCTATCTATCATGGAAACATGCTAAAGAGGCACAGAATACAGAACTCATCATCCTTAAGCATTCTTCCCTGTACGTAGCCGATCACAGCAAAGAATATCTGGATTCTCAATCTATCTATTTGAATCAAATAGAAGAAATGAAGGAGATATCTAAAGAGAACGTATTAGCAGCAATCCAAAAACAATATGGGACAAAAAAGCAATTCGATAAGTATAGTGAAGTTTACAATAAAAAGATTAAGGCTTACGAAGGCATTGCTCACATCCCATTGGTCTTTTTACTAGGGGTGCAATTGTCAGACAAGAAATACATCCGTTTCTTTGAATGGCGTAGACATGTTGGGGCGTGGAAAAGATTAAATCCATTTGGATTCACCTATCCTGAACTCTTATTGAAGGGAGAAATTCCTACAGCTTTCCCAAATGAACTCAAAGAAGAAGTAGTCATTACAGTATCTCTTACCTTCAATATAAAAAATGAACAGTTTAGAGGCTGGGATTTAGACATCTGCGATAAGTATCATTTGCATCTAAAAGAAAGAAAACGAGATGCTATTGTTTCGGAGCTGCAATTATCAACGTATAAGAATCAATTTCAAGAGTTAATTGATACCATACATGAAAAATATCCGAACTTGAAAAAGATGCACATATTCATTTCCGCTCAACCTTCTTTAGTATTTACTTTAGGTAGTTGCATATCTACAAAAAATAATGCTGATACATGGGTTTATGACTACGACAGAGGTGTGTATCCTTGGAGATTGCTCATGCATAAAGAAAGCGAAGGGAATAGTGGTGTCGTTCAATTTCATGCAGAGAAAAATTAATGGAGGAATAATGCGATGGCTATGTGCAACATGCACGATAAATTTTATGATTTTCACGAAAAAGAGGTTCGGATAACAAAGGAAGCAAGGGATGAACTGTTTGAATTAAAGAGGAAGAATGTAAAAAGGTTAGAGAATGGTTTAGGGGACATTAATGACGAAAGGGAAAAGAGTTATTACCTAGTTGATAGTCACACTCAAGGAAGCGTGGCAATGAGTACTGTTACTCAAAACGATGAAGGTGAATACGATATCGATATTGCTGTCATATTTGACAAGGACAATATCCCGTCAAGTCCTTTGGATGCTAGGAAATTAGTATGTGATGCATTAAAGAAAAGAAGCTCAAATTTTAGAAAGGACCCAGAAGCTCGAACGAACGCGGTTACGGTATGGTATAAAGATGGATACCACGTAGACTTCGCTGTATATAGAAGATATAAAGAAAATGAGGATGACGATACCTACAAGTACGAACATGCAGGTAGTCAATGGACGAGTAGAGTTCCTAAGGCTATCAAAGAATGGTATCTAGGGGCTGTAAAAGATGATAGTCCATCAGTGGAAGATGAAGATGTAACAGTGAAGAAAAACCAGCTGCGACGACTTACAAGGTTATTAAAGATGTTTAGTAAGCGAAACAATAACTGGAGTCTCCCTGGTGGCCTGATACTATCAACGTTACTGGTAGAGTGTTATTCACCGGACAAAAACAGGGATGATGTCGCTTTTTATAATAGTTTAGTAAACATTAAGGATAGATTAGAAGACTCCTTGGATGTCTATAATCCCTCGGATGATAGCATATTGCTCAATTCAGGAGCTAAGCAACAAAGTAAAACGAGAAGGCTAAAAGAAAGGTTGCAGGAGTATATTCCTAAGTTAGATGGATTGTTTAAAGAGGATTGTGATGAGGAAAAAGCTAAGAAAATCTGGAAGAAGTTCTTTAATCATGATTATTGGAAAGCAGAAGAGGTGCAAAAGAGCGAAACAGCAGCTCGTCACTACGTAACTGGTTACTATGGGGAGCGATACAATTTATCAGTGAGTTATGAAATCTTTGATTTGAACGTAACAGAAAAGATACGAAACTTAAAAACGAGAAGAGGAACACGTCTGGTTCCCAAGCATTACAGTATTGTCTTTGAAGCTGCCCATAACATTCCAAAGCCTTATGTGATGGAGTGGAGAGTAATCAATGACGGGGATGAAGCTCATGAAGTGGAAGACATTGAACATGTTACAGAAACTGAATCACTTGTCCATTCGGAAACTTCAAAGTATCGAGGTACTCACAAGATGATTGTCTCTGTGAAGAGAAACAATTTGACACTTATCAAACGAGAAGTAGAAGTGCATATCGTTTAGTATGTAATATTATGTTTTCGGATATCGCTTTTGTATCGATACTAAAGACGTTAATTTTCATGGTAGTACAACAATACTGTGCAATATAAAAGCATACCAGCTTCCTACCTTGATTCGTACAGATAGGAAGAGGGTATTTTTTAAAAACCAGTTTAAAACTAAACTAGTTTAAGTCTGAACCAGTTTAAAGCTAAACTAGTTTAAAACTGACTAGGCAAATATCCATTCTTTAATTGGCAGTTATGACCATTTTGACGATAATAAGGTGGGCTTTTCAAATAAAAATTTTGAATCATTGCGTATATAATAAATATTTGGTCCTTTTTTATTATTAAAAGGTACCTAAATAGTTACCTATGCTTATAAAGAACAGTGACTCAACTAAAGGGTATGTTAAATGTTTTAATTTGATCTGCTGTATTAAAAAATGAGAAGAGGGGTCTGTATTCTCCTCACTTCAATGTCCATTTCATCGTGCCGATAAAATGCCGATACTGTTTGATATAATAGAATATACTTTGAATAGCAAAATTGGCAGAACGCTGATACGCCAATCTGTTTGAAACCATTTCAGTAACTTGGATAATCTAAATTAATCAAGTTCGAAATGGAAGGGTCTATCGGTTAATAATAAAGTTGGGGGCTGTCCCAAGTGTCAGACACTTATGGAACACCCTTCAAAGAAGCGAGCCCGCTGTGGCTCGCTTTTTGCATATTTCCTAGTTTTGTGAACTTGATTTTGTGGTAGATGATATATATGCTTAAAAATAATGATAACGGAAAAAACTTTTAAGGCAATAAAGGTGTGTTTTGTTTGAAAAAAATAGTACTGAAAGGATCGCTCCTCCTATTGTTTGTAGGAACGGTAATCGTCACATTGATGAACTCCGAATCTATAACATCGTTTTATGATCTAGAAGAAACAACATGGGAATACCATGATAGCTTAGAAGTTGCTGGTTGGTCAGAGCAAAAATTAAATAGAGCTAAAGCTTACTATGATTCGTTAGATTCCACAGCAGTCGTTGCTATTTACGACGGTAAGATTCTTTTTGAGTGGGGAGATGTTGCCAAAAATACAAACGCTCACTCAGTACGAAAAAGTTTTCTAAGTAGCTTGTATGGAATTTATCATGAAAAAGGTGAGCTAGACTTAAATGAAACGTTAGCTGATCTGGAAATTAATGAACTAAAGCCGTTAAATGAAGTAGAACAACAAGCAACAGTTGCTGATTTGCTAACATCAAGCTCAGGTGTATTTTTAGAGTCTGGAGAAGAGTCGTGGCGAATGCGAAGGGCACGACCGCTTAGGGGCAACTTTGCACCAGGGACTTTTTTTTATTATAACAATTGGGATTTTAACGTTTTAGGGACGATCTTTAATAAAAAAACAGAGCAAGATCTTTTTGAAGTGTTTGATAAGGAAATTGCCCAGCCATTAGGGATGGAACAATTCTCGCTAGAACAAACAGAATATAAATACGAACCACGTAAAACCATTCATCCGTCTTATTTGTTTCGAATGTCCGCTCGTGATATGGCTAGATTTGGCCAACTATACTTACAAAATGGTCGCTGGGATGGAGAACAGTTAATACCGGAAAGTTGGATCAGTGAAAGTACTTCTGTTCAAATGCCTGTACCCGGAAATAGCGTATTCGATTTCGGTTATATGTGGT